>NZ_JAEKNT010000230.1 GCF_016406725.1 Sphaerochaeta sp. S2
ATAATAATCTTCTTGCCTTATCTAAGTTAGCATTATCAGGCCAACTGTTTAATGGAGCGAATCTCTGTGTTCCTGTACCAGCACCGCCACGACCATCTTGAACTCGATATGTCCCTGCACTATGCCATGCCATTCTAATAAACAATCCACCATAATGACCATAATCCGCAGGCCACCAGTCTTGTGAATTTGTCATTAAATTGTATAGATCTTGCTTCAGTTGATTATAATCTAACTTTTTAAATTCATTTTTGTAATTGAAACTCAAATCCATCGGATTAGTTTTCTCAGAATTCTGTCGTAACATATCTAGATTGATTTGATTAGGCCACCAATCTTTATTTATTGTTCCTTTACTACCACCTGAACTAGTTGCACCTGTTACAGGACATTTACCATGACTCATTTAACTACTCCTTTCTACCTCACAACCATAAATACTACCATTACCTTATTTAACTTTTCGACATCTTCATACCCAGATAGTAAAATATATCACAAATGTTATCTCATCGACAAAGACAATCTAATATTATATTTTTTTATCATGTTAAAACAAATGTCCAATTTAATGTTTATGTTTTAAATGAAATGGTTAACTTTAAAAAGGGGTGAAAAGATTAAAATCCTTCATCGGAACTGAAATATAAGAAACTCTATAGAATCATTTTCCGAGGAGTCTCAGACAAGTATTCGTTACACATTTTATGTCTTATGGCAAATAATGGTAAAAATCGCAAGCATAATAGTCGTAATTTAACTGGAATACCGGACAAAACGAAAGTATAACAAAAGATTATAAAAGTCATCTCTTCAACTGTTAGTAGACTATTCTCCAACAAAGATTGAAATATCAATTCTTGAACCAGACCAGTATGAAAATCCTACTTCATGGCTCAAGATGAATGAAAAAGAAATGACAGAATTTAGATTAGTAATAAATTCCCAATATTAAGCTCAGCTTGCTCTTGAGTTTATTTTACTTTCTTTAAGACTCTGTCATAAAATACATAAAAAGACAAGCAACCTAAAATAGGAAACCTGTCTTTAAATTATATAGTCATCTTCATTTCTGTACTCTCCTAAAACAAAACTACTTCATTATCATTTGTAAGCAATACTAACTTTTATAAATTTACTATTGCTCGAGAATACTGCAATTATTCAAACCTTCAAATAAATGTAATTT
>NZ_JAEKNT010000231.1 GCF_016406725.1 Sphaerochaeta sp. S2
GGATTGGATCCCATTGTTGAATCCCTTCCTGTGTCCAGTGGGAATATTCGTAGTGACCTCAATAGTTTCTTTCAACAGTTGTTTCGGAGAATGAGCCTCGCTGGTTTGGTTCCATCAGCATTCAAACCAAATCTTGGCTACTACCAGTGCCTCGACCATCCACGTGATGAAGATTTCTCGGGTAGTTCTGCCCTTGCCGATGTACTGGATATGCTGGAGAGTTTCTTCCCGGGAATTCCTGTCATTCTTGACAGCAAGCGCGGTGATATTGCCAGAAGCAGCATGAACTACGCCAAGGAAGCCTTTGAAGTGTGGCAGAGTGATGCAGTAACCGTTGCGCCCTATATGGGAAGTGACTCGGTAGAGCCTTTCATCAGTTTTTCTGGAAAAGGGGCTTATCTGCTTAATCGTACCAGCAATCCTGGGGGTAGAGACCTGCAAAATCTGCTGGTAATAAACGAGGAGGAGCGTGAACATCCGCTTTACTTGGAAGTAGCCAGCCAGATTGCCGCGTATAACCAGAAGACAGGAAGTGTAGGAGCGGTGGTAGGGGCGACCAATCTCCAGGAGTTGGAGGACATTGCTGCCTTTTATCATGACCAATCAGTTCCCCTGCTTATACCAGGTGTAGGAAGCCAAGGAGGATCTGCAAGTGAGGTTATGGCAATTTTGAAGAAGGCTGGGTACCCAGTAGAGCTTGCCAGAATAAACAGCAGCAGTGCATTGACCCATCCATGGAAGAATAACCCGGCACCGGAGGACTGGCTTGATCTATGCATGAAGAACCTTCGCTCCCTGCTTGAGGAGACCTCTTTATGAAGGATGTGATGGAACTCCTGTCAAAAAGACATCTCAATCCGGATGCTCCTGTCCTGTTGGGAACTGTAAGTGGTGTTGCTTCCACTAAACCTAGACTGATCACCTACTTTGACGAGAAGGTACAAGCCATAAGCATCATTACCACCAAGAGTTTCCAGGTGGAAGTCAATCCAGGGAATCGTGAGCCGGTGATCTGTGAGACCTCAGTCGGTAATTTTGGAAATTCTGTAGGGTTGCGCAATCCTGGGATGGAACAGGCCCTGTATGAACTGAGGAGACTCAGGAAAGAGCACTCCTTTTCCAGCTATCTCAATGTATCGCTCTCTGCAAACAGTGTTGAAGATTTCATTACCTTGGTAAAAGCCTTTGATGAGGTGGCAGACCTGGTGGAGTTGAACTTCTCCTGTCCTCATGCATCAGTCGGCTATGGGGCGTCAATTGGATGTGATCAGAATATTGCCGCTGAATATGTGCGATTGATCAAGGAAGCAACCAAGGAGTGCAAAGCACCCTTGTTTGTGAAACTTACTCCAAATGTCGATGACATCGGCCTGATAGCCAAGGCCGTAGTGGATAGTGGTGCCGATGGCTTGGTTGCAATCAATACCGTTGGCCCCATCGTCCACAAGGATCCAGGTTCAGGACTTCCCATCTTGCAGAACAAGCTTGGAGGCAAGGGCGGCAGTAGCGGTCATCATGTCTATGAGCGAGCACTTTCAGCCATTCGGGAGATTCGCCAGGCTTGTGGGGATGATGTGCCGCTTATCGGTATGGGTGGAGTGAGCAGTGGCTCGGAAGCCGCAGCACTGATAGCTTCCGGTGCTGATGCTGTTGGGATCGGTTCAGCCCTTGGCACTGTTGACCAGAAAGCATGGCCCGAATACCTCGCTGCTGTGAAACAAGAGGCAGAGGCCATCCTGAGCGGAGATAATCCTACGAAAGAGCAATCTACCTCCTATATCATCAAAGACCGACAGATGGCATATGAGAAACATCATGTTGTGAAGAGTGAGCAGTATGGTAAGGATACCCGTATCATCACACTGGATGGCACGCTTGACTGCAAGGCAGGACAATTTGCATTCCTTTGGATTCCTACCATTGGGGAGAAACCCTTCTCTGTTGCTCATAACGATCCATTGACCTTCATTGTCAAGAATCGGGGACCTTTCTCAGCCGAGCTTTGTGCCTTGCAGGTCGGAGATGATATCTATGTACGGGGACTTTACGGTGCACAACTGAACAATGAGAAGACCAAAAAAGCACTCTTGTTGGGTGGTGGTACCGGGGTGGCGGTACTTCCCAGTCTTGCCGACCAGTTGCAAAGCCAGGGAACTGAAATGAGTATTCTTGTAGGAACCAGTGAGAGTGTGGAAGGAAAAGCCTTGCTTGAGGAGCATCTCTCATCCTATGGATCATTCACTTGTATTGCTGATGATGGCAGACCAGGAAGAGTACTGGACCTTCTGGACAGCATTCCTTTGGAAGAAGAGCAGGCCTGTTATCTGGTAGGTCCTGAGGTTTTCATGGCTATCGCCTGTCGCAAGCTGTTGGCTCGGGGAGTCAAGGAGCATAATCTATACTTATCGATGGAGAGAACCACCCTTTGTGGTATAGGGATGTGTGGAGAGTGTGCCTGTGGTGACCGATTGACTTGCCGTTGGGGCACCTTCATGCAGTACGACTATCTGGCGAAAGAGGCGCCTGAATTAATTGCCTATGATTGACCCACATGTACATCTCCGTGACTGGAGTCAGAACGAGAAAGAAACGCTCTCCCATGGATTGGGGGTTGCGCTCACTTGCGGGATTGATGAGGTATTTGATATGCCTAATACGCAACCAGCCCTCACTGAGCGTGAAAGTATTCTCAGGCGTCTCCAGGATGCTGAACAGTGTGGTCTTGGTGTTCGCTATCACCTGTATGCGGGGGTAACGTCTTCTGCCGAACAGATTCGGCGAGTGGTCTCCATTGCACAGGAGCTCTTTCCCCAGGTAGTGGGGCTTAAGTTGTTTGCAGGTCATTCAACCGGAAATATGGGGCTCATACAGGAGAGGGAACAGGCTCTTGTATATCGAACCTTGAAAGAGTGTGGATACGAGGGAGTTGTTGCCCTGCATTGTGAAAAAGAGTCCCTACTGCACCCAGAGTTGTATGATCCTGCTGATTTCTCCACCCATAGCCTTGCACGGCCTGTAGAAGCGGAGGTTGAAAGTGTTTCTGACCAGCTTCGTCTCTCTCAGGAGGAAGGCTTCAGGGGACACCTGCATATCTGTCATCTGAGTAGTATCGAGGCCCTTCATGAAATCGAGAAAGCAAGGGCGAAGGGCGTTCGTGTCAGCTGTGCGGTCACCCCTCATCATGCACTTCTCTGTAGCGAGGATGCAAAAGAGCGAACGCTGTACGCAAAGATGAACCCTCCCCTCCGCAGTGAAACGGAGCGAAGCGCTCTCTTTGCTGCACTGTTGGAGGGAAGGGTAGACTGGATAGAGAGTGACCATGCTCCACATACGCTTGAAGATAAAGAGGCAGGAGCAAGTGGGATTCCTGGGTTCAGTGGGATTTTGCTCTTGGTAAAGCGGTTGCTCGAGCAAGGAGCAACTAGGCCCTTGTTGGAACAGCTGTTGGGCAGACGGGTTCAGGAGGTGTTCAAGCTCCCTATCCGTGACGTTTTTATCCCTGCCTACGATGACCTGGAATCGCTCTCCTTCAAGAGCTCAGCTGAGTATCCTTGGGATAGTTATCGTAACTTACGATTGCGTTAGGATAAACCCTCCTGTATACTAGTGCAACCGGGAGGGAACCTTGATCGATTTACGGAGACATTCAAGCAGACATTTGGAGACGAAGCTCATTTTGCCGATTCCAGAGACACGGAAGTATGAGCGGGAAATTCACTATTATCTGTTTTCTCCTCCCCAGCTGTATGTTAATCGTTCTACATACAGTGAAGAACGCATTCTTCACAAATTCCAGAGCCATGGTAGGTACTCCTCTCCTGAAATAACACTTGAGGAGTTGCTTGATGACGAGAATTTGCTCAGTCCTCTTTCCATTCTCAAGCAGTACACCAAGGATCTCCTGATCGACCTGAATGCAGTACCCGAACGGAAAGTTATCCATGAACTGCAGACAGTAGTTAACTCAGTGCGTCATGAGACAAAAGCGTGCCTGAAGGATTGCAGGGATATGGTAAAGCTTGGAATGCAGAGTGATCTGAATACGACACTGACAAACTGGTATAAGAATGCCTCAACGCTTTTAAAGGTACTCAGAGATATGATTTCTGCAATCCAGGAGAAAGTAGCCGAGGAGAGTCGTTTGCTGCTTGCCTTTCTCTGGACGGATGAGGCCGCGAGCCTGATCTGTGAAAAACATGCCCTTGACCTCTATATGGCTTCTACCCCGATGAGGGATGAGATGCATAAGCAGATACTTGCAAAATTGATGAAGTTCTCCCGGGATGAGATGGAGTACCGCAGCAAGATGGAGTATCCAAGTGGCAGTACCAATGCAGAGACAGTGCAGTATAGAAAGGCAGTGTTGAAGAAGTGGACCCAATCCAGTCTCTATCTCGTCCCCAATATTTCCAGGTGGCCGAAGCGGGTTTCTGAGATCCTCGCAGGAATTGCGGCCGGCGTTGCCATGGCCTTTGCAACCCTGACAACCATATTTGCAGAAGAAACATTCATCAGAAATTCCTTCCAGTGGGCACTGATTGTCATCATCGGTTATGTATTCAAGGATCGTATCAAGGAATGGCTGAGACTCTTCTTCAATGCGGTGCTTCCCAAGATGATGGCTGATGAAATATCCTCGTTTCTTTCTCCAAAGACCAATAAGAAGATATGTTCGAGCAGGATCAGGCTCAAGTTTACCACTCCTGATGAGATTCCCTCAACAGTGAAGGAGATTCGTAAAGATAAGAACAATCCCTTCATGGATATGCTTCCCAAGGAAGACATCATCCATTATGTACGAGACCTGTCCATGCACCCCCTGTCCAAACAGGGGATGGCGAGGGATAGGTTTCCCAGGGAGAATAACTTCACCTTGGTTACCAGGATACGCCTCGATGATTTTCTCAAAGAGATGGATGATCCCAATGACGTGGTATTCAGGATGGACCCGGATGCAGATGAACTGGATCAGCTCAACAGTGAACGTGTCTATCACCTGCACCTGGTCATACGTGAATATTCAAAGAAAGAGGACTTGGATATCTATAGCCACTACACGGTTGTACTGAACAAGAGCGGTATTGTCCGGCTTGAACAGATGCCGCTCGCCTAAAGTCCTATCTTGCTGGAGGCACCAGCCATCGCTTCTATGGTGAGTGAAATGATGTGATTCATCTCCAGGCCGAGCTTTTCGGCACCTTGGGAGATAATATCCCGGTTCACTCCTGCGGCAAAGGCCTTGCTGGACCATTTTTTCTTGACCGATTTTACCGTCATCCCTTCCATCTTTGAAGGTCTCATCAATGCAGTTGCATATACCAAACCGGTCAACTCATCAATGGTGTAAAGAACCTTCTCCATGAAATGCTCAGGCTCTATGGTGCTGCAGATACCGTATCCGTGGCTGCAGACTGCCCTGATGAATGCATCGTCTAATTCGATTTCCTTCAATAACTCGGGTGCTTTCTGGCAATGCTCCTCAGGGAACATCCCATAGTCAATATCGTGAAGGAGTCCTACCAACGACCAATATTCCTCGTCGTATCCGTACTCCTTGGCAAACCTTCGCATGGTCTCCTCAACACAGTAGGCATGATACACCAGCGCTTCGTTAGGATTGTATTTTCTCAGCAATGCGTCTGCTTCTTCTCTTGTAACCATCATTTTCCTCCTTGTTGCGAGTATAGAATGTTTATACTGTTTCGAAAAGAGAGAAAAAATGCAGGTAACCCCTTTATTAGGCTAAACTGATTGTGGTAGTATTGCTTTGGTGCTTGCCAGACTGGTAGGCCATCTTGTTATGAGGAGGATCCCATGTCTACAGTAGACGACGGTGGCAGTATAAACCCCCTGCCTAGAAACACCCGAACGGCATCCTCCTATCCCCAATACCGGAATTAACAAGATTCTTCCTGCAAGGGGCTGGGTATGGATGCAAACACAGCCATGGAGGAAGTATGATCACCATCAGAAAGAATCTTATGAGCCAGATTCCCGGAGAACCCATCCAGGAGGCTCCCTACACTTGGGTCGATGCAAGGGATATCAACAGAGATGATATCACCCAGCTCGAAGAGAAATATGCCATTTCCAGTGAATTGCTCGCAGATATCATGGACCAGGACGAACAGGCCCGCATTGAACGTGAAGACGACTATGTTGCGTTAATCATGCGTCTGCCCGCCCTGGCCGATGATTGCAAGGGAATAAACCAGTACGCAGTGCCACTTGGTATCGTGCTGGTTCGTGATACTGTCATCACCATCTGCCAGAGTGATAGTATCGTGCTTGAGGATTTTGCCAAGAACCGCTATCGACAATATCCGGTGCAGACAGCTGAAGGGTTTGTGATCAGCATCCTTGGCCGTGCGGTCATGGTCTATATCCGGCTCCTCAAGTACATCAACCGCCAGAAGTCCCAGGTTGAGGAACAACTGCACAAGAGTATCATGAACTATGAACTGATCCAATTGCTGCAGATCCAGAAATCCTTGGTCTATTTCTCCACCAGCCTGACAACCAATGAAGCGTTGATGGAACGAATGCAACGTACCCCGTACTTCCGTCTTGAGAGTGAGGAAGAACGTGATTTTCTTGAGGATATCATTACAGACAACAAGCAGGCCATCGAGATGGCAAATATTTACTCCTCAATTCTGACTGGCACAATGGACGCATTTGCTTCGGTCATCAGCAACAATATGAATGTCATCATGAAACGATTGACCATCATCTCGATCAGTTTGATGATCCCGACGTTTGTCACTGGATTCTATGGAATGAATATTGCCTTGCCCTACATGCATAGTCCTTTTGCCTGGATTGGTATCCTGGCCTTCTGTGGTACCAGTGCATTGATCGGTGGTTGGGCGCTCTCTGACAGGAGGAATGCGAGGCTGGTCCAGCGCTCAGTTCAGGGATCCCGTCAGGCCGAGAAAGAGCATCGCAAGAAAAAACGAAAAAAACGGGGTCTCCCTGATTGATTCAAATCCATCTGTAATGGTAATATCCGCTCCGTTCTAGGGAGAACATCACAGATGGACAGTATTGAAGATCTCATGATTGCGTTCGAAGGAACGTATGTAGGCCAGTCTATGGCTGGCTTGGTCGAGTTGTATTCGACTATCGAAAACCAGACGAGTGTTTTCTGCACACAGTATAACATTGCTTGTGGAAGCGGATGTGGGACATGCTGTGAGCATTTTATGCCCGATATAACGGTAAGTGAAGCTCGATTGGTTGCTGCATATCTTCTCTTTGTCAAAAAAGATGAAACCCTTATCGAGGCAGTGAGTAGTGCAAGGGGCAATACCAGCGGGCCTTGCCCTCTCTATAACCCTGACTCCCCGTATCACTGTACAGTCTATCAAGCAAGACCACTTATCTGTCGGTTGTTTGGAGCCTGTGCCAACCAGGGAAAGGATGGTAGGGCAGTGTTCAGGCGATGTAAGTATAATTTGGAACAAACCATGCCTTTTTCCTTGACCCTGGATGAGGATGTACCGGTGATGCAGGACTATAGTTATGCACTGCGTTCCCTGGATAATGGCAATGGCAAGGTGGGGTACCTCAGTGATATGGTCTCAACCCTAGTTGAGCAGCTGCGATTTCTCGCAAACATGCTCACTCTGGACGATACCAATCCGGACGATACCCCAACCCCCCTTGCAAGTTAGCGGATAACCCTCAGCAGGTACCCGTTGAGGTATTCGGACTCTGGGAAGGAAATCCTGATCGGGTGATCATGTCCCTGACCGAGTTTCTGAAGAATCTGGATCTCTACCATTGCATCCTTTGCACTCCAGGCCAAGATCATGCGTAGTTGCTCTGCGCTGATGGCCGAGCTGCACGAGAAGGTTGCTATGATGCCACCATCCTTGATCTTCTGCATTGCCAGGCGATTCAGGTCCTTGTAGGCTTTCTGGGCTCCTTCTGCCTGTGCTTTGGTCTGGGCAAGCTTGGGAGGATCAAGAATCATGAGATCGTAGTGGTCCTTCTCTATATGCCTCATCTGTTCAAAGATATCACACTGGGTGATTTCCACTTTCTCCCGGCTTCCCTCTGGAATGGTCTTGAGGTCCTGATTGATGTGGATATGGACCAAGGCTTGTCTCAGGGCCTGTTCACTGGAGTCCAGAAGATCGACATGCTTTGCTCCAGCTCTCAGGGCATGGAGGGTGAACGCACCGGTGTAGGAGCATCCATCGAGAACTACAGCATCCTTTGCGTACGGCTCGATAACCCGTCTACTCTCCCGTTGGTCACAATAGAAACCGCTTTTTTGCCCCTTTCCTGGTGCAACTTCATAGTAGAGGTTGTCTTCACGAAAACGGACAGGGTCCAGTTTCTTGGATGGAGTGAAATACTGGCCATCCTGGTAGTAAAGCAGGGTCTCCTTGAGGTGTTCTGCAGCAGCGAAAGCACTGTCTGTATTCAGAATAATCAAGGAAGGCTTGAGCAGTGATTCCAATGTCTCTACGATGAGATCTTGGAAGTGATGAGCTACACGGCTGCTGATGATAATTCTCAGCATGGTGCCGTATACATCCACCACCAAGCCTGGCAGATAATCGGCCTCGGAGAAGATGATACGGAAGGTAGTGGTTGCCCCTGCCTTGTCCTCGAAAAACATCTTTCTGCGTAGAACACTCTGGGCAATGGTTTGTTTCCACCAACGTTCATCTATAGTTTGGTTCTCGTTCCAAGAGAGAAGACGGAGGGGAATATGACTTTCCTTGTCATACCATCCCCATGCAATGAATTGTCCTTCATCTGTTTCTGCTCTGGAGACTCCCGTTTCTAGAAGGGATATGTCATTTGCGATAGCGCCGCTGAAGACCCATGGATGGTGACGTAAGAGTTGTTTCTCCTTGCCACCTTTAATTGTAATGGTTTGCATGGGTACACAATAGCGGAGAGTACTTCTTTTGTCAAAACGTAGGGTCTTCCTTTTGTCGAAACGTTTGTTGACTTGCCACCGCTCTATGTTCGATAATGGCGATATGTTGAAACCGTTGCAAAAGGCAATCCTCTTTGATATGGACGGTACCCTCATTGATACCATTGAGGATATCCGTAGTGCTTTCAATGCTGCTCTTTCCTTGGAGGGGTTGCCTCCATTCTCGGTGGCATTGACAAAACAGGTAGTTGGACGAGGGCTCTACAATGCACTCAAGGGTGCTTTATCCTACTATAAACACCCTGTTGAGGAAGCTCGGTTTGCATTTCTATATCAGTCAATGATGGATCATTATCAGGCACACTATGCTGATAAGAGCCATCCCTATGAAGGCATTCTCCCCCTTCTTGATAAACTGGATCGCTCTGGGATTGCTCTAGGTATTCTTTCGAACAAAGAGGATGTCCTTACCCAAAAGATTGTACAAAAACTGCTTCCCCAGTACTCGTTTGCATCTGTGAGAGGATTGGTAGAGGGTTCTCCCAGGAAGCCCGATCGGTATGCCATTGACCTTTTTTGCAGCATGCAGGGTGTAAACG
>NZ_JAEKNT010000232.1 GCF_016406725.1 Sphaerochaeta sp. S2
GTCTATATACTGCACCACTCGGGGGAGTATCCTCTGAATTAAGTAGAAAATATCCGCGTAAAGCGATGTAAAAATTGGAGATTATCTCATGAGTTACAAAGGAAAAAGAACCTACCAGCCCAGTAGAGTGAAGAGAAACAGAAAGTTTGGTTTTAGGGCTCGTATGGCAACAAAGGGCGGTCGCCTGGTCTTGGCCCGCAGAAGAGCCAAAGGCAGACATAAGCTGTCCGTATGTGATGAGAAGAAGCCTTTCTAAACAAGAAATTGTAAAACGTAAACCGGAGATTGACCGAATTTTCAAGACTGGCAGGCATTATTCCTGCCGTGGATTGAAACTTATTGTAAGTCAGAACCAACTGGATGTTGATAGGATTGTGGTAATTCCGGTCCGTCATTACGGTAATGCTGTCCAAAGAAACAGGATCCGTAGACAAATCAAGGAAATTTGGCGTACAGAAAAGCCTAGGATGGTCCCCGGTTACGATTTTGCATTTGTCGTTTATCCAGGAAAGGTTCTTGATTATGCATTCCAAAAGGAACAAATACTCTCTCTCTGCGATAAGGCTGGGGTGTTTAACCAGTCTTAAAACGCTTTCATAACACTCCTCATTCTGTTGTTCTGTCCTATCTTTCCTGTGATTGCTTTCTTCTCTACACATCCCCCCATCAGGAGCAGATATGGATAAAAATACCATTCTAGCCATTGTTCTATCCGTATTGGTCATTACCATCGGAATGACCATCCAAGCCACTTTCTTCGCGCCGGCCACCCCTGAAATGGTGCCGACCACTGAACAAGTTGAAACCTCGAGCAACACTTCAGGTCAGAGTACCTATCTGGAGCCAGCCCAATCGAGTCAGGTTTCAGCCAATATTGCATGGGACAGTAGTCTCCCAGGTTCAATGGTTGCTGTTGGCAGCGAAGGAAATAAGACTCCCTTCACATTTGAGACAAACTATTTCTTGATTGAATTCAATCCCAGTGGTGCCTCAATTGCTTCCTTTAAGCTGAAAGATCACCTTGATGAAGGGGAGCCTGTTGAACTCTTGTTCAAGGATGCATCATCCAATGATGCTTTCTTGATGTATGCAGGAAATGACAAGACCAATCCCATCGATGCAACCTTCCGTTACCAGATCATTGGTAACCAGGTGCAATTCACCCAGGAGTTTGCCCTTCTCGAGGAAGATGGAAAGACCCCTGGAGCCCCATTCTCCATCACAAAGACCTACACTTTTGGAGAAGAGGATTATCTCTTCGAAATAGACGTAGAGACCAGAAACAGTGAGAACAAGGCCATACCTCTCTCCTTTGAGAATTATGCCTATACGCTCGCCTTTGAACCACAGATTGGTCCCTCTTTCTCCTCCCTCGATAATAACTACAACTATCGTCGTTTTTATATCAAGGAAGACGGATCTTCCAAGAAGGATCAGGTTAAGTTGAGCAATGGTGCATATGCAACAACCAAACCTCTTTCCTGGGTAGCGCTTGTCGGAAAGTATTTCTCTATGATTGCCATTCCTGATGCAACCAACTATATGGTCAGCTTGAGTGAAGTTTCAGATGAAGGTCTTCCTCTTCAGTCGAACATCTATCTGAGCAGACCAACAATCAAGAGTGCAGCCCAGACGGATACCTTCAGGTTCTATGCCGGTCCACAGCTCAAGGGTGATATGGTCATCTACAACGATGCTTCCCTGAATAGCTTTGGGGTATCGGGATTGCAGCTTGAAGCAGCGCTGGACAGCAGTTCATGGCTTGGATGGTTGGAGACAATCTTGAAGACCCTCTTGAATATGCTATACCGGGTGATCCCGAACTATGGTATTGGTATCATCATCCTTACTTTCCTCCTTAAGCTGGTACTCTACCCGATTACCAAGAAGGGCATGGAGTCAACTGCAAAGATGGCATCCCTATCCCCTAAGATGCAGGAGATCAAGGAAAAGTATCCTGACAATCCAACCAAGCAGAACGAAGAGATGGCGACTTTATACAAGAAAGAGAAGATCAACCCCATGGGTGGATGTCTTCCGATGTTGTTGCAGTTCCCTATCCTTATTGCCTTCTACGGATTGCTCAATAAGCACTTTGAGTTGAGAGGAGCGATGTTCATCCCAGGATGGATTCCTGACTTGAGCCGTCCAGATACGGTTGCGAGCTTGCCGTTCAACCTGCCATTCCTTGGCAATGAACTGCACTTGCTTCCCATTTTCTATACAGTAAGTATGATTTTCTCAATGAAAATAACCCAGAACGCCTCAACTGCAGGTAGTCAGCAGGGCATGATGAAATTCATGACCTACGGAATGCCGTTGATGTTCTTCTTTGTGTTGTACAATGCTCCTTCTGGTTTGATCCTCTACTGGTCAGTGATGAATGCCCTATCCATCCTTCAGCAGCTGCATACAAACAAGAAGAAACAGCGTGAGGCAAATGAGGAAGCACAGAACAACGTGCAGCAGTTCCCAGGTCCAAAGGGAAAGGGACGCAAATAGAAATTCAACTGCGGGGGATTTTCCCCCGAACGGAGTAGCATATGATGAAAGAATTCGAAGGACGTACTGAGCAGGAAGCTATTGCAAAAGCAATTGAGGAACTGCATATTGAGCGTGAAGATTTCGATGTGGAAATCGTTGAACCGGTCAAAAAAGGGCTCTTCAAGAAGAGCAATGTGAAGATCAGGATTCATTTTGACGATGGAAGCAATCTGGAACCGGATACATTTGAAGATGATGATGAGAGAGAACTGGAACAGCCTATCAACAGCGAACTTGAGGACAAGTTGCTAACCTTTGTGGCTACTGTCTTGGACAAGATGGGCTATGAAGGCAGGGTTTCCATTGGGTTCAGGAAGGAGCGTAAGCTTGGATTGAATATTGAGAGTGACAACTCAAATATCATCATTGGACGTAAAGGTAAGAACCTCGATGCCATCCAGCTTATTGCCAATGTGTATGCTGGCCAACTCGATCCTGACATGAAGGTCATCGTTGATAGTGAAAACTATCGTATGAGGCATGAAGAGCAGCTGATCAGAATGGCTTTCAAGACCGCTGAACAGGTACGAAAGAGTGGGAGAAGCAAGTTGCTTGAACCAATGAATCCGTATGAGAGAAGGCTTGTCCATACTGCTCTCAATGACTTTGGTGGGGTAGAGACCAAGAGTGAGGGAGACGGGCTGTATAAACAGATACGAATCTCCAACGAGAGAAACTAATCCAACAACGGGATCCAATCATGGTTCCCGTTTTTTAATGCTTGACAAATATTCAGAACAGACCTACTGTAACTAGTGTGCCGTATGGCACAAAACACTATATCTTGTGTGTATAGGAAAAGGGAAGTTGGGTGTAGAAGCCCACGCGGTCCCGCCGCTGTGATGGGGAGTTCCGGGCAATATCCACTGGAGAAATCTGGGAAGGAGCCTGGGATGAAGAACCTAAGCCAGAAGACCTTGCCTGTACAGACACGCCGTCACGGAGCATGACATAAGGCGTGTGCCTCAGAGCACCCTCTTTATACGTCTTGTCTCCGCGAGGAGGAAACCATGCAACAGCAAGTGGTCAAGAGAGACGGGCAGGTGGTTCTCTGCGAGGTTCAGAAAATCATTGATGCAATCGAAAAAGCAGCGAATGCTGCAGGACAAAAAGTGGATGCCAAGATGGTTGCCACCATCGTTTTGTCCAAGACAAAGGGAAAGGACAAGGTAGAGGTGGAGTATATCCAGGATCTTGTTGAAGAATCCCTGATGGAACAGAGCTATCAAGCAACCGCAAAAGCCTACATCCTCTACCGTAAGGGGAGGGAACGGGTAAGAGAGGGCAAGGCCCTCATCAAGGCAACGAATGAGCTGTTCAGTGCCTACCTTGATGATACAACCTGGAGAGTTAAGGAGAATGCCAATACCAGACGTTCTGTCAATGGTATGAACAACTACATCCGTGAACGATTCACTGAGCAGTACTGGTTGCATGAAATCTATCCTGAGACTATCCGTGAAGCCCACCAGAGTGGATCACTGCATCTCCATGACCTTGGCTTCTTTGGCCCATACTGTTGTGGATGGGACCTTCGCCAGTTGCTTACCTCTGGCTTTGGAGGTGTTGATGGGAAAGTTTCCAGTAAGCCGGCAAAACACTTTCGGTCCCTGCTTGGACAGGTGGTGAATGCAACCTTCACCTTCCAGGGGGAGTGTGCAGGAGCACAGGCCTGGTCTTCCTTTGACACCTACTGTGCACCATTCATCAGGTATGATGGCCTTACCTTCCGTGAGGTCAAGCAAGCAATGCAGGAGTTTATTTTCAATCTCAATGTCCCTACCCGAGTAGGGTTCCAGTGCCCCTTCTCCAATCTGACCTTTGATATCACCGTTCCTTCCAGCTTGAGGGATGTTTCGGTCATCCGGGGAGGAGAGGTGCAAAAAGAGACCTATGGGGAGTTCCAAAATGAGATGGATATGGTCAACCATGCCTTCTGTGAGGTCATGGAGGAAGGGGATGCTTCTGGAAGAGTGTTCACATTTCCCATCCCTACCTACAATGTAACCAAGCAGTTTCCCTGGGAATCGAAGGTTGTGGATTCCATTTTTGCCATGACCGCAAAATACGGGATTCCTTACTTCTCCAATTATGTGAACAGTGACTTGTCCCCTGAGGATACACTCTCAATGTGCTGCCGGCTCAGACTCGATACCTCTGAGCTCAAGAAGCGAGGTGGAGGACTCTTTGGCTCTAATCCCCTTACTGGCTCGATCGGTGTGGTGACATTGAATCTTCCCAGGCTTGCTTATGAGTGCAAGGATGAGAAGCAATTCATGTCTGCACTCCATGATCTTTCCCTCCTGGCTAAAAAGAGCCTTGAAATCAAGCGAAACGTCATTGAGAAGCAGACCGAACGTGGCATGTATCCCTTTAGCCGATTCTCCTTGGAAACGGTAAAACAACGTAATGGGAGCTATTGGGCAAACCACTTCAGCACCATCGGAATCGTGGGGATGGAAGAGGCTTGTCTCAACCTATTCGGTAAGGAAGGATCCCTTACAACCGAGAAAGGACAGTCCTTTGCCCTTCGGGTACTCTCAACGTTACGGGAAATCATACAAGGCTTCCAGAGTGAGACAGGTAACTTCTACAACCTTGAGGCGACCCCCGCCGAGGGAGCCAGCTACCGATTGGCAAACCTCGATAAGAAAGCCTTTGGTGATATCATTACCGCCGGCGAAGATGTTGCTTACTATACCAACTCCTCCCAGCTCCCTGTAGGCTATACCGATGATCTCTATGAGACATTAGAGAAGCAGGACGAACTACAGTGCCAATACACAGGAGGAACAGTACTGCACCTCTATCTTGCCCAAAGGATAGAGGACCCAAAGCTTGCCAAGCAGTTGGTAAGGAATGTATGTACCCGTTACAAACTTCCCTATGTCTCCCTTACCCCTACCTTCTCTACCTGCAAGAACCATGGATATCTCGATGGAGAGGTTGAATATTGCCCGTATTGTGGGGAAAAGACCGAGGTATGGACCAGGGTGGTTGGCTATCTCAGGCCAAAGGAAGATTTCCATCCTGGAAAGCAAGAGGAACATCGCCAGAGAAAGTCATATACGGTAAAAGTATCATGATCGTCAGTGGTATTGAAGGCTCATCATTCTTGGACTATCCAGGGATGTTGAGCTGTGTTCTCTTTACCCAAGGGTGCAACTATGACTGCTTCTATTGTCATAACCGTGCATTAATTGGACATAAGAATGGGTTTATAGGCTATCAGGAGATAGAGAGTTTTCTGAAGAAAAGAGTGGGTTTTCTACAAGCGGTTGTCATCAGTGGAGGAGAGCCCACCTTGCATGACAGTCTCCCTCAGTATTTCTCCTTGGCTAAAAGCCTTGGCTATCTTGCCAAACTTGATACCAATGGAAGTCGTCCGGGAGTGCTTTTGGAATTGTTGGAAGCAGGGTTGCTTGACTACGTTGCACTGGATGTAAAAGCGCCATGGGCAAGGTATCGGGAAATTGCAGGAAAAGGGGCTGACCCAGTGAATGTGCAACGATGTGTGTCTTTGCTTCAGGAGTATCAGCTTATGCATCCATCTTTCCAATGGGAGGTGAGAACCACATTGGCTCCAACCTTAATGAAAGAGGATTTATTGGAGATTGCTGGGATGCTGCCTGAAGTAAACCGCTGGGCATTGAATTTCTATCGTACACCGAAGGAGTACAAGGAAGAGGATGGAATGAGAATCAACCAACCCGCCCTGAGCGAGCGGGAGGTTTTTGGTATGCAAGAGAGATTGCTTCTCTTGCAGCCTAATCTCAAGCGAGTGAGATAATCTGTTCCCAGGGAAGGTCGTTCTTGCCGAAGTGTCCATAGTTCATGGTCTTCTGATAGATCGGCCTTTTTAGATCCAGTGTCTTTATGATACCTGCTGGGGTGAGGTCGAACTTCTCCCTTACCAGCTTTTCCAATTGTTCATCGTCCTCTGTTCCAGTCCCAAAGGTATCGACATATACGGAGATGGGATAGGGAACACCGATTGCATAGGAGAGTTGGACCTCACAGGTTGTGCAAAAGCCATTTGCTACCAGGTTCTTTGCAACGTAGCGAGCCATGTAGGCACCGCTTCGGTCAACCTTTGAGGGATCTTTCCCGCTGAATGCTCCGCCTCCATGACGACCCATTCCACCATAGGTATCGACAATAATCTTTCTCCCTGTCAAACCAGTGTCCCCTGCAGGACCTCCCGTGACAAATCTACCAGTTGGATTAATGTACACCTTGGTTTTATCGTTCAACAGGCCGGTAGGTCCCAACACGGTTTCAATGACTTCCTTTGTGAGATAGGAGATAAGGGTATCACGACGAGCTTGTTCGGTATGTTGGTGACTGATGACCACCGAATCTATGTGTACCGGTTTCCCATCTTGGTACAACAGTGATACCTGACTCTTTGCATCGGGTCTCAAAAAAGGAGCTTCGCCACTTTTTCGTAGCTTGCTCGCCCTTTCCAGGAGTTGATGTGCCCAATAGATCGGGGCTGGCATGAGAGTCTCTGTCTCATTGCAGGCATACCCGAACATCATGCCCTGGTCGCCAGCACCTTGTTGGCCGTACAGGGATGTTTCAGCAGTAACTCCCATGGAAATGTCTGGTGATTGGGTATTGGTAAAATCCATTACCTTGAGGGAGTGGTAATCAAAACCGATTCCCTCATCAGTATACCCAATTTCCTTTACCGTGGATCTAACGATGTTGTCTATGTCGATTGTTGCATTGGTGGAAAGCTCTCCTCCAACCACGACCCTGTCAGTCGTTGCGAAGACTTCACAGGCAACCCTGCTCTGTGGGTCCTGGGCAAGACAAGCATCCAATACGGCATCGGAGATCTGATCGCAGACCTTGTCCGGATGTCCCTCACTGACTGATTCTGAAGTAAAAATGTGTGAACCGTGTGTTAACATACTACACCCTTCCTTATGGAACTGCGGAAGGGGGAACTCAACTCAAATAGATTGATACGCTCCCCTTTTAGCAAGTTTCTTTATTGACGCCCGCAAGCCGGGAGGCTGACAAATCGACGTCATTGAAAAAGATAGTACCAAGAAACAAGGTTTTTTACAAGACAATGGTAGGGGTTTACATAACAATAATTGTTATGATATATATAATGTTATGAAGATGGTATATATACAAGATGGAAAACAGTTGGAAATCTACATGCACCCCAAGCGGCAGCAGATTTTGCATGAGTTGAGTGTACAGGGACCGATGACAGCCAAGATGCTCAGTGATGCACTCGGAATGACCCCCTCCAGTGCAAAACATCATGTTTCCCGATTGATGGAGTTACAGGTAGTCGAGGTGGACCACACAGAATTGATCCATGGTATTACCGCAACCTATTACCGGAAACGATTGGTGACGGTGAGTTTCAGCTCTCTCGCTGAAGAGAAAAGAAAGCTTGCTTCCGATATGGTGACCAAACAAATCCACGATGACTTCTACAAGAAGGCTCAATCATTTACCGATGGAGATGGTCATTTCCAGGCGGACCAGATTTCGGGAGTCGTACATCTCAGTAGAGATGAGGCTGATGAGCTTTATAAGCGAATCAGAGCGTTCATAGATGAGAAAGAGAAGAAAGAGGATGGGACTGATCCCTTTGTCTTCTCTCTGATGGCCTATCATGCATAGCAGTATGTTCCACCCTGCTCCTTACATGGCTAGCTTATCTGCCTCCTATCTTGCATTGGGGGTAACCCTTCCTGCCATGAGCCTGATTGTCATAAGTAAAGGCTATCCGCTTGAGTATCTGGCCGTGATCATGGTCATGTATTCGGTAGCTGTAATGGTAGCTGAAGTACCCAGTGGTGTGTTTGCCGATACCTGGGGAAGGAAAGCAAGTTTTCTTCTTGGCCTTGCATTCTCTCTGGTGGGAACCATTTGTATTTTGTTTGACGCCCTCTTTCTGCTTGGTTTGGGATTCTTGTTTACCGGTCTGGGAAGAGCTTTTGGAAGTGGAAGTCTCGATGCAAAATATATTGAAGATGGGCAAAGAAACGGAAACAAGCTTGAGGACCTGGTGTATGCACTGGAGATCAATTCAGGGATTTCTCTAAGTTTGGGAGCTCTTATCGGAGGTTGGCTGCTTACCCTTGGCAAAGAGGGGTCTTCCCTGACACAGCCACTGCTCCTGGTTCGAATGGTGTTGTTGGTAGGTTCCATGCTGATCGTAATCTTTTCCATCAGGGAAAAGGTCTCCCAGGATGTGAAGCGTATCTCCTATAAAGAGCAGTTTCGCTTGTTCTTCTCCACGCTACGCTCTTCTCCCTTTCTTGTCTTATATTGCGTGAGTGTTCTCTTTCAGGGAATGTTGCTGGCTTCCCTTGAAAGTTATTGGCAGCCATACCTGAAAGCATTGCTTTTGGATGATTCCATGCTTTGGGTGCTGGGGATGACGACAGCCATCATATTCTCCATCAGCATCCTTGGATCGGTATTTGGCAAGAAACTCGTAAGGTATAAGCGCCCTGTAGGCATCTATAGCGTGCTTTTCATTCTTGTCTACCTGCTGCAGGTTCTACTCTCCATGACCACGAGCATGGTATGGTTCTTGGGTGTGTTTTCCCTGATCTATCTTTTGCTTGGGGTGCTCTCCGTGGTTGGCACCTATGTATTGAACAAGGCCTCAGAAGATGCGGTGAGGACAAGCATGTTAAGCCTCTCCTCCTTCAGCTTGCAAGCAGGTGGAGTGCTCGCCAACCTGTTTGCAACCTCCCTGTTCCTTATTGGAGGGATTGGTTTGTTCTGGAGGCTCTCTGCCTTCGTCGGGATCATGGGGATCCTGTTCCTGACCAAGCCGATGCTACAGCGATTTCCAATTTCCTGAAGCAAAAAGATCTCTGAGTTCCTTGGCCTTTTCCTTGCTGAACTGTGCCCCACGTTGCCTGATTATCTCACCGGCAAGGATGGAGGCGATTGTTCCTGATTCCTGTATTGAATAGTCATGGTACAGTCCATAGAGGAATCCTGCGGCATATACATCCCCAGCACCAGTAGTATCGGTAGGGACTACTGGTCCCTTGACCGGAATATTGATGATCTTTCCTTCGTGGCTGATGTAGGAACCTTTTTTCCCATTCTTTACAATGGCTGTCCTACAGAGCTTACCCATGGAACGGCAACACTCATAAGGGTCGTAGTTGTCAAAGAGAATCCTTGCTTCTTCCCTGTTTGCAAACACAATGTCACACTCTTGGCTGATGAGGTTGAGGAAGGGTTCCCTGTAACGGCCAACAGCAAATGGGTCTGCGAGATCAAAAGAGACAACTGTATGGTGTTCCTTTGCAATGTGCAAGGCTTTCTTAATGGCTTCTTGCTGGCTTTTTGTGTCCCACATATAGCCTGTAAAGTGGAAGAAGGAGGCTTTTGCCACTGTATCTTCGTCCACATCAGCCATCTCATAAAGCCGGTTAGCACCCAGGAACGTGTTCATGCTCCGTTCACTATCTGGTGTGATAAGGATGACCGTAGAGCCAGTCATTTCCTTGTCGGTTATAGCAAGCTGGTCGCCAACCCCAAGTTCCTTGAGACGCTGTTGATAGATGTGCCCATTCTCATCGCTGCCTATCTTTCCTGCCAAGGTTGCCTTCACACCCAGTGATGCAAGGGCGATGATTGTGTTGGGACAGGATCCACCGCAGCTGTAGGTTGTTTTGCGTTCCTTGGAGAGGAGCATGAGCTCTTCCATTCTCTGTGGGCCGATCAAGGCCATGGTGCCCTTGTGGATTCCAAGCGCGGTAATATCATCCTCCTCAACACTGACAATGATGTCGATGAGGGGGTTCCCTATGCCATAGACCATGTGCTCACTTTCTTTCATGTATGGATATTCTACCATTGCTAACCACCTGTATTCAACAAGAAGCTTGCGAAACTATCGTGCCAAGGGTAGGATGGACGAGGAGGCAGCAATGGGTGCGTATCGTATAACCGGGGGAAACCCTGCGAGCGGAGAGGTGCAGATCAGTGGAAACAAGAATGGTGCACTACCGTGTCTTGCTGCCACCTTGCTGACTGATGAGCCTGTTCGATTGTTGAACGTTCCCGATATCGAGGATGTTCAGGTTATGGTCAAACTCTTGGAGAACCTTGGTTCCAAGGTAGTCAAAGAGGATGCCAATACCTATACCATCATGAGTGGAGGGAGAAGCGGTAAGCTCAAGAAGAAACTGGTCCAATCGGTGAGGGGTTCCATCCTTCTCCTGGGACCATTGTTGGCCACTATTGATGAAGTTCGTCTAACACCTCCAGGAGGGGATGTAATTGGGCTTCGTAGACTCGATACCCACTTTATCGGCCTCTCTTCGTTGGGAGCCTCTTGCCTGATCAATGAGGAAGGGGAGATTCATATCAAGGCAAATGGAAGTAGGCTGAAGGCAAATGACATCTTCCTTGATGAAGCCTCCGTAACAGCAACTGAAAATGTTATCATGGCCTCTTCGCTAGCACAGGGAGAGAGCATTATAAGCAACGCAGCAAGTGAGCCTCATGTACAGGACCTTTGCAGGATGCTCAACAGCATGGGGTGTCATATTGAGGGTATCGGGTCCAACCGTCTCTATGTTACCGGTCAAAAGAAACTTCATGGCTGTGAGTTCCGTCTCACAGCTGACTATATGGAAGCTGGTTCCTATATTGGCCTAGCTGGTGCTACTGGAGGCCAATTGTTGCTCAAGGGGGTCGACCCTGGGCATCTGAGGATGATTCGCCTGGGCTTTGAACGAATTGGGATCACCTTCGTCGTTGATGGTCCTTCTTCCATCCTTGTACCCAAACGGCAGAAACGGATACTTGCAAAGGAAGTAGGAGGCCATACAGCAAAGATTGATGATGCTCCCTGGCCAGGGTTTCCCGCTGATCTCTTGAGTATCATCACTGTATGCGCAACCCAGATGGAAGGTTCAATTCTGATCCATGAGAAGATGTTTGAGTCTCGCATGTTCTTCGTTGATTGGTTGATCAGGATGGGTGCAGATATCATCCTTTGTGACCCACATCGAGCGGTGGTCAATGGACCCAGCCAACTGCTGGGTTCAGAGTTATCCAGTCCTGATGTACGAGCTGGAATGGCACTCGTCATTGCTGCTGCTTGTGCAAAAGGTGTCAGTGTAATCCAGAATATCTATCAAATTGAACGTGGTTATGAAAATCTCTGTGGTAAACTCCAGGCCTTAGGGTTGTCCATCGAAAGAGATGCGTAACTCCCTGTTTTTACTAGAGTTCTCTTGCTTGTCCACACCCCTGTCCAGAAGTTATCCACAAGTTATCCACAAGCAAGTGGTACCTAGGTTTGTATAGGGTGCAGATAAGACTGATTTCTAATAGGAAACATAGGTTTTTATACGGTATCTATGGATATGACAACTATATACATTGAAACAAATAAAACATAAGTTTACCAAACAGGTTTCATCGTGTTTTTATATAGGTTTAATGTACTTCTTATTGTTTAGTAAGGTACTTGTATTTAGGACAAATAAACGAGTTATCAACAAGTTATCCACAACCTTTACACGTTGCGCTTTGGTGCAGTAACTCACCTTCTTAGGTGACTTAGCCCAGAATATGTGATGATGTGTTTTGTGCAACAAAAACTACTGTGAGTGTAAAATCTTGTCCAGTATGATTAGCTGTGGTACAGTTTCCCTAGGAGGGGTGATGAAACGTAATTCATGGATACTCAGTACCTCTCTGGTGTTCCTCTCAACCTTGTTGTTGGTGATTTTTTCGTTGAGCACCCTGGGTGAAATTGAACGAGTGTACAAGGACCAGACTGCTCAAGGTACCGAAGCGTTGAAACGGAAGTTTCTCTATGATTCAGTCAATAACCAAATCAAGCGAATCGATACACAACGAGCAATCCACCAAGTGGAATATCAAAAGCAATTGGACCATATTACTTGGCATATGGATACAGCCTATGAGGCGGATATTGAAAGATTTCCACAGGTGGTGGCATCCTTCTTTACCCAGGACTCTACCTCCCCTTGGACTGCTGTTCTTTGGCAGCGGGAAACGGGTGAAGTCATTGTGGATAACAAAGGGGTCATCCCAGAATCAGAACCTCCCATTGATGTGGTGAATAGCCTCTTGCATGGGTTTCAGTTGTATGAATTGCACTCATATGCTCCTTATACGCTTTTTGTCGGAATTCCCCAAGTGGTGATTGATGAGGAAGTAAAGCAGTATATCGCTGATGAGATATATGCGAGTAATTATCCGGAAAATTCCTATATCTGGGTCAATGAGGTAATCAACTATGAGGGTGGTGACGAATATGCAATTCGGAGAATCCATCCCAACCTCCGTGATTCTGTGGGCGTATACCTCTCTACCAATATGACAGATGTACAAGGCAATACACCCTACAAGACTGAGTTGGAGGGGATTAACAAGGATGGGGAGCTCTACTTCACCTATTTCTTCAAAAAATTGGATAGTGATGTCATCTCAGAGAAACTTACCTATGCAAGACTCTACAAGGATTTTGACTGGATTGTTGCAATGGGTATCCATCTTGATGATCTTGCAATGTATGTAGAGGAGACTGCAAACAAGAGTGCCGGTATTGTGGGTCAAATTACCCCAATATTTATTGGGGCAATTATTCTGCTCTTTGTGCTTCACTCTGTTCTTCTGGTAGTGTTGGAGCATCAGCGTAATAAAAAGCAATCAAAGAACCTTGAGGATCAAGCATATAGGGATCCTCTGACCGGAATTGGTAATCGCAGGAGTGGTCTGCTTGCCTTGAAAAAAGCGTATCTTGAGAGCAGGAAGGGAAATGGCGCTGGGGTGATCTCAATCTTCGATATCGATTATTTCAAACATATCAACGATGCATTCGGGCATGATGCTGGAGACAGGTGTCTGATACAGCTTACCAAAACATTGCAGGAGTTCACCTGCTCAACAAATGCTCTTTTCAGGTGGGGTGGTGATGAGTTCCTTCTTGTATGCCCCCCTCTTACGGCTGAACAAGTTAATCAGATGGCAGAGTCACTTCTCAGTGCAGCAAGAACTGTGGAAGTTGAACATGAGAAAACCAAGATAACAATGACCATCTCGCTGGGTTTTGCTTCCTTCCTGCCGAGTGATACATCTGAAATTGATACATTCAAGAGGGCAGACGGGGCGCTCTATCAAGCTAAGGAAGCTGGGAGAAACAGGTTTGTAACGCTTCTCTAATTTTTTCATTCTCTGCTTGACAAGGAACAGGAGGGAATGTATAACTGTCTATGTTGTTAGTTATAGCTAACAAATAAGGAGTACCTATGCCACTTTCCTTTGCCCAAGTTGGAGAAACAAGAAAAATTATCGGACTGCACGGGGAAGATGCAATAAAACAACATCTTCTGGATCTTGGATTTGTTGCAGGAGAAGTTATTCAGGTTGTGGGTAATAGTAGCCAAGGGATTGTCCTTTCCATTAAAGGTGTCCGTCTTGCCTTGAATCGTGGGTTGGCTCACCGAATAAACGTTGCATAATATCGTTACATAACGAGGAGATAGAAGTATGACACTAGGATCATTACGTCCTGGGGACAGGGCAAGAGTGCTGTCCATCGGTACACAGGGTGCATTGCGCCGACGGATTTTGGATATGGGGATCACTCCACGTGTGGTTGTGCAGTTGATTAAGGTCGCTCCCTTAGGTGACCCTCTGGAGCTGACGGTACGGGGGTACCAGCTGAGTCTGAGAAAGCAAGAAGCTTCTTTGATTGAAGTTGAAATCATCTAAAGCCATTTTTTTGCATATATAGTTAGTTATGGCTAACAAAAAAGAGAGGAGTAACCATGCCCACAACCATAGCACTTGCCGGAAACCCCAATTCAGGGAAGACCACGGTATTCAATGCACTAACCGGATCTCGCCAGCATGTAGGAAACTGGCCGGGAGTAACCGTAGACAAGAAAGAAGGTGTCTATAAGAAGGATGCCAGATATGCCATCTTAGACCTTCCAGGGACCTACTCACTCAGCCCCTATAGCGCTGAGGAGATCATAACCCGAACCTTTATCGTTGAAGAGAAACCGGCATGTGTCATTGATGTACTTGATGGCACCAGTCTGGAGCGAAATCTCTATCTTGCTCTGCAGATCATGGAGACGGGAGTTCCCACTGTTTTAGCTATCAATATGATGGATGAAGTTCGCCTGAAGGGCGATGTTATTGACTGCAAGCGACTGGAAGCAGAGCTTGGCGTTGCTGTCATTCCCATAGAGGCAAGAACCGGCAAGGGTCTGGATCAATTGATGCAAGCGGTTATGGATACAATTGAGACCAAAAGATGCCCAAAACCCTTGGATATCTACCGCCTAAACGGGACGGTGGACGAGGACACCCTGGCTGACCAAAGGTATACGTATATTACATCACTGGTGGAGAAAGCTGTCCTCAGAAGTGCCTCTTCGGGAGAGATCAAGGAAAGCAGGAGTGATAGGATTGATAAGGTTCTGACTCACCGTTTCTTTGCCCTCCCTGTTTTTGCGGTGGTGATGTACCTGCTTTTTGCAGCCACCTTCAGTGAGAACTTTCTCTTCATTGAAGGTCTTCCCAGCCCAGGGATAGCTCTTGCAACTGTCGTGGAGACTCTCTGGGGCTGGCTCACTGACTTGGTGTCTCTTGGATTGGTATCAGCTGGAGCTGCCCCTTGGGCTTACAGCCTGGTGGTAGATGGTGTGTTGGAAGGACTGGGAGCCATCCTCGGATTCCTTCCCCTTATCTTGGTGCTGTATCTGTTGATGAGCTTTCTGGAAGATAGCGGGTATATGGCTCGTGTTGCATTTGTGATGGACAGGATTTTTCGACGGTTTGGATTGAGTGGACGATCTTTTATCCCTCTCCTGATGGGCTTTGGGTGTTCTGTTCCTGCCATTATGGCTACCAGAACATTGGACAGTGAGAAGGATAGAAGGATCACCACCCTGCTTGCAGGGTTCATGCCCTGCGGAGCAAAACTACCGATTTTCATTATGTTTGTCTCCATCTTTTTCGCCGATGGAAACAAGACATTGGTACTCTTCTTCCTGTATGCACTGAGCTTGGGGGTATCGATTCTTGTCTCCCTTCTGATCAACAGGATTGCCTATAAGGGTCAGGTTTCGAATTTTTTGATGGAACTTCCCCAATACCGACTGCCAACCCTCAGGTCTGTGTGGATCCATGGATATGAGAAGGTGAAGGGATTTATCCAGAAGGCAGGTACTGTGATTCTCGCAGCAACCATCCTGATCTGGGTACTCTCTTCCTTCAATATGGCATCATTCAACGGCCAGAACCTGGAGCAGAATGATACGATCCTCTCGGAGATGGATACCTCATTCCTTGCTTCTGTGGGAAAGGCTGTTGCTCCTATTTTCAAGCCCCTGGGTTTTGGGGAGTGGAGACCAACTGTAGGTATAGCCACAGGATGGATTGCGAAGGAGATGGTCGTGGTGACACTGGCTCAGCTCTATAGTGAGGATGTGAATGAGGAGTACCTAACGCAGTACTTTGCTGGTATGAGTGAAGGTGATCTTTCTGATCTGGGATTCTCTGAGGGGATGTACTCAGCAGACGAGGCCTTCGATATCTATGCTGAATCGGTATTGATGGAAGGCGGTGATGAGGGAGGACTACGTACCCTTCGTCAGGATATTCGAACCAAGCAAGCTGCTTTGGCTTATATGGCCTTCAACCTGCTTTGCATGCCTTGTTTTGCAGCAGTCGGGGCTATGAAGCGGGAATTGAAAACAGTCCGACGTACAGCAGGAGCTGTTGGTATTCAGATGCTGACCGCATACTTGGTGGCATTATTGATCAATATGATCGGATCATTGGTTTGGTAGGAGGAGACTATGATTAATTACATAATTGGATTTGGCGCTGCCATCTTTCTCTTGTCATTGTTGGCAAGGTACATCAAGCGAAGAAGAAGGATTAAGGCGGCTGGGGAAATGCTCTCCTTCTGTAGTGGAAGCTGTGCTTCCTGCGGCAGTCGTTCAGTATGTCAATCCTGATAGATATCATCATGCTTAACCAGTACAACCGGTTCTTCTTCACTGTTTATCAGGCATCGCCTGATGGTGGAGAAGAGCTGGCGTACATTTCCTGGCCAATGATAACTCATAAGCAGTTCCAGTCCATGTTCATCCAACTGCTTCTTGCTTTTGCAGTGAAGCAGGAAATGTTCGCAGAGCTGAGGGATATCTTCAAGATGATCTCTCAGCGGAGGCATGGTGATAGATACCTCATTGATGCGGTAAAAGAAATCCTTACGGATTCGGTTTCCTTGCATGAGTGTCACGAGGTCTTCATTGGAGGCTGTGATGAGGCGAAAACGAGAGGTATGCAATTGTGTATCTCCCAGACGTCGGTATTGTCCGTTTTCCAGGAGCCTGAGCATATAGGCTTGGAAGGAAGGAGAGAGGGTCTCTAACTCGTCGAGGAACAATGTCGATTGGTTAGCTTCATGGACCAACCCTGGGAGGTCTGTATTTCCGTCTGTAAAAGCTCCTTTTACATGACCAAAGAACATGGAGTTTCCTAAGGAACTGGAGAGGAGTGAGCAATTGACCGATACCATGTTTCTATGGGGGAAGCTGAGGCGATGAAGATAGGTTGCCGCCAGTTCTTTTCCTGTTCCTGTTTCTCCATACAGATGAATCGAGCAGTTCTGCTTTGCATATCGAGAAAGATCATTCCTCAGCCTTTGCATACAATAACTATTTCCAACCAACCCACAAGGTATATATGGTTTCTGTTGTTCTCGGCTTTCTGTTTTTCCCAGGAAAGGATCCAGATGGGAAAACAGGGAATCGAAGTCAACACCTTTTCTTTGAATGATATGAAGATTGAGATGTTTGAACGCCTGTTTATTGAGTTTTTGCTCGTTGCTGGTAAAGAGCAGGATAGGGATAGTACATTTTTGGTAAGTTAGTTGTTCAAGAACTGAACGTTGGCTTCCCTTGCTCATTCTCTCGTCAATGATGAGTAGTTTTGGGCTCACCGAGTTGCTATCCAGCGCTTCCAGAAGCTTATGGGAAATAGTGAATTCATGAAGAAAATCTTGGGTGAAATGGTGCTTGAATTGCTCCTTGAACCGCCAGTCCGATGAGATGATGAACAGAGACATGCAGAGACTCCCAATACATATAATCATAGGAATACCCGAAATAGCACTAGGAGCATCGACAGGGAAGATTCTTGTATTCCTTGGAGTAATATTGAAAGTAGTAAGCAGTGCACTCTACTCTCTCTTTGAGAGGTGTACCGGTTTAGTTTTTCTTTTCCGTCATGATGGTTTGAATTGCTGAAAGAGCATAGATTCCAGCAGTTTCGCTGCGTAGGATATTAGTCCTTAAGAGTACAGGATGAAATCCCGCGTCCTCAAGGAATATACACTCTTCTTCGCTAAAGCCACCTTCAGGACCCACTAGTAGGGCAATTGGGGTATCAATGGGGAGCGCTTCGAGCAGCTCGTGGAGCGTTTTCTGAGATTCGTTGCGGTTGCTTTGATGGAAGAACAGTGCTGGGCCACGATTGTTCCACCACTTGGAAAGTTCTGTGAGGGGGATGATCTCTGGATGTATTTCCGTGGAGAGGGGGGAACCACTCTGTTGCAGGGCCTCCTTGACTTGTCGATCCAGCCGCTCAAACCTGTTTCCTAAAGCTTTCTCACTTTTGCTTGAAAGGTCAGGAACACAGTACCGACTTTGGACAAGTACAATCTCCCTTACTCCGATTTCTGTTGCTTGCCTGACTATCTGGTCTTCCTTCTTTCCTTTGCAGAGACACTGCATAAGGGTCAAGTTTGGGTAGGGCCCAGCATAGGAAGGAAGCGCATCGGTTGTTTGGACCGATGCATCTTCTTTCAATTCCATACAGGAGAGTCTGCACTCCTGTTTTGCGATTTTCTCAATGGTCAGTTGATAGGCTCTTCCAGCCTGGTCACGACCCAGAATATGTTGGCCTTCCTTGAGCCGTAGTACCTTGATCAGGTATTGGCTCTCTTTTCCTCTTAGTACAAGAGAGTCTTCTCCTTTGAAGGTTCTTGGAAGGATGTACTGCCTCACGATCCACTCCTGATGAACTCGATTGCCCGTCTCAGTTGCCGGTCGAAGATGGGGTCTGCAATGGGACGATCTTCATAGGGCATCTTGGAGAGATACTCGTTCCTGATCAAAAGAAGCAAGATCTCCTCATTGATACCCCTCTCCTTGTACTGCTCAGCAAACGCCCTGATATTCTCATCTGTTGGTTCTGGGTTCTCCTTCACATAGGAGGATAGGGCATTCTCTGTCATCAGTGTTTCAAAGAGTGGAATTTCCTCATCAGTGAGTTCTACATCATCCACCAGGATATCGGGTTCAATACCTTTTTCATGGATATTCTCGCCATTGGGGGTGTAGTAGTGAGCAGTAGTCACCTGTGCAAACCCCTCTCCAAACTGGAAGACATCCTGCACGACACCCTTGCCGAAGGTTTTTGTACCGATCAAGGTAGCACGATTGTTGTCCTTCATTGCAGCTGCAAAAATCTCTGCTGAGGAGGCCGACCCTGTATTGGTGAGGATGACAATTGGGAGGTCAAGTGGAACTTCAGGATCTCCACTGGAAATATAGCGTTGGTCCCTTCTTGTTCCCTTCTTTCCTTGGATGGTGACCAATGTTTTCCCTTCCTCTAGGAAGATGTTTGCTGCTTGCATGGTTCCATCCACAGCCCCTCCTCCATTGTTGCGCTCATCGATTATGAGGCCAACGATGTCCTCTTCCATGAGCTTTTGAACATGTTCAAGGAGTTGTTTCCCTGTTTGGGGAGTGAATTCGGAAAGAATAATGTATCCAATATCACCTTCAAGGATACCACTATCAACAGTGGGGGTGGTGATCATCTCCCTTACAAGAGTCAGGTCAAAAGAGGTTCCACTCCTATAGACGGTGATGGTGACAGGGGTATTGGGTTCACCACGAAGAAGCATACTTGCTTCATAACTGGTTAACGCATCTACCGCTTCCCCCTCGATATGACTGATCAGATCTCCGGCACGTAAGCCCGCCCGTTGGGCAGGGGAGCCTGGGAACGGAGAGACAATGGTGATCATATAGGTGGATGGGTCACTGGGATCCTTGTTTTCAGGAACTGGCTTGTTGAGATAGGTTCCGATGCCTCCATACACACCTGATGTTTCTTCCTGGTACTCCTTAGCCTCGGTAGGTGGTACATAGAAAGAATAAGGATCATCGAGGCTGGCGACCAGTGCCGTGGCAAGGTCATTGAACATTTTCTCTTTGTCGACTTCATTGATATAAATGGAATCCACGTAGCGGTACAACCGCTCCAAGGAGGCCATATCAAATGAGATTTGATCTGCTCCTGATTCCTGGGAGGTATAGCCACCCGATAGCGGAGAAGCAAGGACCTGCTCCACCGAGCCCCCTGCAAAGAGGGGAAGAATCATTAACAGTACTATGAAACTTAGGCTGAGCCTACGGGTATATATGCTTTTCATATACAGAATATACAGCATTGAAGGGAAATCGGCTAGGTTGTCGAGTATTGACCACACCAGCGTGGCACATTACACTTGCCCCATGACCTTATTCATCGAATTTCCCAGTTGGATTTCGCCGGAAATCATACCCGGTCTGCCCCTCAGATGGTATGGTCTGATGTACGTGGTCGCTTTCAGTGTTGCCTACCTGATGATCCGTCTCCAGGCAAGAAAGGGTGAAATAGCTATTGATGCTGATCAAACGCTGAACCTGGTGTTGTATTGTGTGGTTGGCTTGATTCTTGGAGCACGGTTGTTCAGTGTTCTTTTCTACGATGGTTCCTTCTATTATTGGACGCACCCTTGGATGATCTTCTGGCCTTTTAGGGGAGGGAGATTCATCGGACTGCCTGGCATGAGTTACCATGGTGGGTTGGTAGGTGCCGTTATTGGAGGCTGGATCTACAGCAGGCGGTACAAGCTCTCCTTTTTTTCCATTGCCGATACGGTAGCCTATGCAGCTCCACTCGGGTATACCTTTGGACGTTTGGGCAATTTTATCAACGGTGAACTCTTTGGAAGGGTCTCTACCAAACCTTGGGCGATGGTTTTTCCTGATGCTCCATCCTTTTCAACTAATTATGCATGGGTACGTGAGATAGCTGACCAGCTAGGTATAGCCTATGAAAGTGGGGCTATGGTTAACCTGCCCAGGCACCCCAGCCAACTCTATGAAGCCTTGTTCGAAGGAATTGTGTTATTCCTTTTCCTCTGGTTTGTGATCAGGCCAAGAAGGGAAAAGCATCCTGCTGGGTTCGCCTTGGTGTGGTATACCGCAGGATACGGGGCTGTTCGCTTTTTCATTGAATATTTTAGGGCTCCTGATGAGAACCTGGGGTATATCATTGCCCTTGGCAGAGAGTCAGACAATATTGCCCTATTGCAATCCTTTTTCAATTTTTCCATGGGCCAGCTCTTCTGCCTGGCCATGATTGTTTCAGCAAGCATCTTCGCCGTTTTCCTGAAACGGCGAGAAGGAGTCAAGCATGTCAGTAATTAACGAGCGGGTTGAAAAACTCCGCTCCCTCATGGATAAACATAACCTTGATGGATGGATTATCAATGGGACAGATCCACATCAGAGTGAATATGTGTGTGAGCGATGGAGGAGCCGCGCTTGGATGAGTGGCTTTACCGGAAGTGCAGGAACGGTCATCATTACCCAGAAGGATGCACTTCTTTGGGTCGATTCGCGCTACTTCATTCAAGCTCAACAGCAGATTGAGGGAACCTGTTTCCAGATGATGAAGATCGACACCCCTTCGTTCCCTGACCCCAGTACCTATTTGAAGGAACATCTGCAGAAGGACAGCAAGATAGGCATTGATAAAGCCACGTTGACTATACAGGGTGAGCAAGACTTGCAAAGAGCCTTCGGCGAAGACTTGGCACTGGTTCCTTCAGATGATCTGTTGGATTCTATCTGGCAGGACAGAAGCGAGGTGCCTGCAAAGCCGGTGACCTCTCTTCCTGATGATATTGCCGGGTTCTCCCGCAGTCAGAAGCTCGCCATGGTTCGCTATGCCATGGTGCAGAAAGGTGCTTCCTATACAGTTATTTCTTCCTTGGATGATATTGCCTGGCTAACCAATCTTAGGGGAGAGGATGTTCCCTATAGTCCTGTCTTCCTTGCCTATCTTGTAGTGGGGAAGACTGACGCTTGGCTGTTCACCAATCCAGGAAGGTTTACGGATGAACTCACCCAGGATGTAACTGAAGATTTTACCATTCATCCTTATGAAGATGTAGTTCCTACACTCAGGAATGTTTTGAAGGAGGATGATGTTCTCTACTTCAATCCTGAGAAGATCAACCTCCTTGTTGCAGAGACCTTCGGGGATTGTGAAACGATCACCGGTCTTGATTTCTCCACTGACCTGAAGGCTTGCAAGAATGATACCGAGATGGAAGGGATGCGCAAAGCTCATCTGCTCGATGGGGTAGCCTTGGTCAATTTCCTTGCCCAGCTCGATACCAAGCATGGACGCTATACAGAAATTGCCATCTCTGACCTTCTTAAGGAACAGAGGTTGCGCAATCCTGATTGTATTGGAGAATCTTTCTCTCCCATCAGTGGATGGGCAGAACATGGCGCAATGTGCCACTACAGTGCCACAGAAGAGAGCAATTCGGTGGTTGAAGGAAGTGGGCTACTCGTCCTCGACACTGGAGGGATGTATACCTTTGGAACGACCGATGTAACCCGGACGATTCTCTTCGGCGAACCCACTGAGGAGCAGATCAGGGATTACACGTTGGTGTTGAAAGGCAATCTTGCCATAGCATCTGCACGTTTCCCTGAGGGAACCTGCGGTTATCAGTTGGATGTGCTGGCAAGGCAGTTCCTTTGGCAGCAGGGATTGAGTTACTTCCATGGTACCGGCCACGGTATCGGATTCCGTCTCAACGTACATGAAGGACCTCACTCCATCAGTCCAAAACCTCTCTCTGTCCCTCTGAAAAAAGGTATGGTGGTCAGTGATGAACCAGGCCTCTACAAAGAGGGTCGGCATGGAATTCGAATTGAGAACATTGTAGCAGTCAGAGAGGATGTGAAAACAGAATTTGGCCAATTCCTGAGCTTTGAGGTCTTGACCATTTGTCCGTTTGAACGCAGATTGATAGACAAGAACCTGCTTTCAGCCCAAGAGATAGCTATGGTGGATGCATATCATCGATGGGTGTATGAAGAGCTGAAACATCTGGTGGATCCACCTGCAATGGAATATCTAAAGGGTGCAACAAAGCCCCTCTAGGCATGGTTTGAAATGGAAATTACAAGGAGTTATACATAATGGTTGATGCATTGAAAAAAATGGGAAAGATTTCCCGTAAAGGTCCAGTAGTCTTGGTTATCATGGATGGCGTAGGCTTTGGAAAATATAAGGAAGGCGATGCAGTTGCTTCTGCATTGACTGGAACGCTGAACAAGCTGTACAAGGCAAATCCTTGGACCAAGCTTAAGGCCCATGGTACTGCTGTTGGCCTTCCATCAGATGATGATATGGGTAACAGTGAGGTAGGTCACAACGCAATGGGTTGTGGAAGGGTTTTCGCCCAGGGTGCAAAACTGGTCAATGCTTCCATATCCACAGGTGCCATGTATGAGGGCCCTACATGGAAGAAGCTGATCAACAATGCAAAAGAGAAGCAATCTACTCTCCACTTCATCGGTTTGCTGAGTGATGGGAATGTACACTCCCACATCGACAACCTCAAGGCTATGATCCTCCAGGCAAAAGAGGAAGGTGTTTCCAAGGTTCGTGTGCATGCACTACTCGATGGAAGAGATGTTGGTGAACTGAGTGCCCTCGATTATTTCGATCCCTTTGAAGAGTTCCTTGCCGGCATCAATGATGAAGGTTTTGATGCAAAGATTGCCAGTGGTGGTGGAAGAATGGTTATCACCATGGACCGCTACAATGCAAACTGGAATATGGTCAAGAAAGGTTGGGAAACCCATGTATTGGGTGAAGGCCGAATGTTTGACAGTGCTCATGAGGCTATTACTGTACTCCGTGAAGAGTCTAAGGCAATCGACCAGGACCTGCCTCCATTTGTTGTTGCAAAGGACGGCAAGCCGGTTGGAACCATCGAGGATGGGGATAGCGTCATTCTCTTCAACTTCCGTGGAGACCGTGCTCTTGAGATTACCAAGGCATTCGAGGCTGAGGAGCTTACCGAATTTGACCGAAAGCGTCGACCCGATGTCGAGTATGCAGGGATGATGGAGTATGATGGGGACTTGCATGTTCCTGCCCAGTTCCTGGTAACCCCTCCGGCAATAGACAAGACTCTTGCTGAGTATCTCTGTGCTTCAAAGGTCAAGCAGTTCTCCATCAGTGAGACCCAGAAGTTTGGGCATGTAACCTACTTCTTCAATGGAAACAAGAGTGGCAAATTCGACAATTCCCTCGAAGAGTATGTAGAAATCCTGAGTGATATCGTCCCTCTTGAGGAAAGGCCCTGGATGAAATGTGCTGAGATTGCCGACCGTGTCATCGATGAGGTTGAAAGCGGCAAGTGGGACTTCATAAAACTGAACTTCCCCAATGGCGACATGGTTGGTCATACCGGTAACTATCAGGCGGTTGTCTGCTCGATGGAAGGTCTTGACCTGCAGATTGGCAGGATCTACAAGTCGGTCATGGAAGCAGGTGGCGTGATGGTGATCACTGCCGACCATGGAAATGCTGATGACATGTTTGAGCATGCCAAGGATGGCAGTGTGAAGTACAAGGAGAATGGTGATCCTCAGTCAAAGACCAGTCACTCACTCAATCCTGTTCCTTGCATCATCTGTGACAGCAACTACCAGGGAGAGTATGAGACAGAGCTCAAGAGTGGGCTTGGGATCAGCAGTATTGCAGCGACCTGTATGAATCTGCTCGACTTCGAGGCCCCAAGTGAGTACGATCCAAGTATTATCACGGTGAAATAAGTATTTCTGTGATATCATGAAACGGGGCCTACGGGCCCTGTTGTGTTTTTAAAGGGAGGAAACAATGGAATACAAAGCATTCGGAAAAACCGGCCATACCTCAAGTAGGGTGCTCTTTGGAGCTGCTGCATTTTGGGATGTAAGCCAAAAGGAAGCTGATAAGACGTTGGGTCTTTTGCTCGATAATGGGATCAACCATATCGATACCGCTAGAAGCTACGGAGATGCTGAGTTGCGCATAGGTCCTTGGATGAAAGAACATCGTTCCTCTTTTTTCCTGGCTTCAAAAACCAATAAACGCACCAAGGAAGAGGCTCTGGTTGAGTTGAAGGAGACCCTCACCCGTCTTCAGACCGATTACATTGATTTGTGGCAACTACACTATCTTGTGGAACCGGATGAGTGGAAGACCACGATGAGCGAGGGGGGAGCCTTGGAGGCTGCCATTGAGGCTAAAAAGCAGGGATTGGTCCGTTTCATTGGCGTAACTGGCCATGGAGTTGAAGCCCCTTCAGCACATCTGAGAAGTCTGGAAGTCTATGATTTCGATTCAGTCCTCCTGCCTTACAACTATACCATGATGCAGAATTCACTCTACAGGGAGCAAACCCAAAAGCTTTTTGAGGTATGTAAGGAGAGAGATATTGCAGTGCAGACCATCAAGAGCCTTGCACGGGGAGAGCTTGGGAGCAAGGAGAAGGTTTATGCTACCTGGTATGATCCTCTTACCGATGAGGCTTCCATCCAGACGGCAGTCCATTGGGTTCTTTCCAATGAGCAGGTATTCCTGAACAGTACTGGTGATATTCGTATCTTGCCTCATATTCTCAAGGCAGCACAGGAGACGATCAGAAAGCCAAGTAATGAAGAGATGGAAGCTCTGGGGAAGAAAGAGGCGATCACGCCGCTATTTAGCTGAACCTACGTCCAGATGTGGTACGTCCTGGTAACCAGGATCAGGGTGCTTGTCCCTGCAACATAGAGCGCCAGGCCAAGGAAGTTGAACAAGGTGTTCTGGCTAATGGTTACCATGGCGTTTCCCACGATCATCAAGATAAATGCCAGACAGCGTGAAAAGTTCTGTCTGCTGAAGTGCTCTTCAAACATGGCAATCAGAAAGGTTGTCACTGCCAACACGTTGATCAGAATACAGATTCCCAAGAAGAGACTGTTGGTGACTTTTGCTTCCCATAGATAGGAAGGGCTGTTGACCGATACCGGAACAAGGATGGAGAGCATCAAGGCACTGGCAGCACCGAAGAATGAGTACTGCCAAAGCTTAACTGGGTTGATGGTCTGTTGGAAAATACCGGAAGCAAGAAAGAGAAATGATGAGAACAGCAGTGAGAAGTGGTAGATGACAGAGATGGTCATTGGGCTGATGATGAAAATCTGCGTGAGCGCCTGATATGCAGGAAGAATTTTCACATTCCCCAAGCTGAGCGTAAGGAGCAACAGGGGGAGCACCCGTGCCTCAGCCCCAATATTCGCCCTATAAAAAAAGCAGAGCAACAGCGCAGCTATCAAGGCAACCCAGAGATGAATCAAGGAAGGAAGAAGGTGCGACTGGGCTGTGGACCAAATGCCCTGTTGTTGCTGTAATGAGCTCACCATTGCATGGATAATCGTAATGGTGAGCATCAGGGTAATGACAGATTGGATTCCCAGAAATACGAAGCGTAGATTCTTTCCCATGGCGTCTTACTGTATGTCCCGGTAGGCACTTTCAAGGAGTACCCCCATCCGGTGACAGGTATATGTAGCTCCAAAAGCAGCAATGTAGGAATCAATGAGAATTCCCAGGCCATTAAGTATCGGCATAAGGGCTATCAAGGTCATTTCAGCACCATAAAGATCAATCTTCAGGAATTGCAGGGCTATGATGGAGATGAAGAAAACCTCATAACCAAGATACAGCGGGCTGGCAAAGGAGAACATTGCACTGGTGAGTGCAACGATGAGAATGACCTTGTCAGTAGGCATTGTTGCCGTGGCAGCATACAAAAGGCTAAGAATGCTCAATGTCGCGATCATAGCCGACCCTCCCCTCCCAATCAATGTGTAGAGTGGAAAGGCGGTAGCACTAACCCGTTTTTGACATCCGAGATTATGTCTGGAGAGTGGAATGCTGATCGGGGTGGAGAAGAAAATACTTCCACTGAAGAGCGCTGCTAATGCTGGAGCCAGCATTCGATAGAGAACCTGATATGGATTTACCTTGAATCGGGTGGCAATGGCAAACAGCAAGGGCAGTATCAAAACAAGTACGGCAAGCGTGGAGCCTAGCAGCATCAGCAGGAATCTTCCAGCAACAAAGATGGTTCCTTCCTGTTGCAGGTGGCTGAACCAGTAGGAAGCAGCAAAGAATACAAAGAGATGGCCTAGGATGGCAAACGAACGCGTTAAGCGGAACATTGTCTCACTCAAGGAGTTCATTGTCACATAGGCTGGTCGGATTACCTCAACATTCGGCTTCAGGAAGTATCCAAAAACCAAGGCAATGATAATTACTGGAAGCAGGAAACTTTCAGCACTTGCCAATGTGTAAAATGGATTAATCGGGAGCAATGATTCAAAGAGTGTGGACAAGGACTGCGGAGCCAGGACTGAAAGGGACGTTGCATCAGACCCTGCGCTGCTGCTTGCTGGGAAGTAGGTGGGGAAAAACCTGAATACGACTGCTCCGGAAATTGCGAGCAACAGTGTGGAGAATAGACTCCAGAGGATGGTCGTCCGACTGAAGACAAATCCTTTACTATCCTTTCTCAGGGAAGCAATACCCGAAGAAAATCCAAAGAATACCAAGGGAATCAAGACAAAACCACCCAATTGTACTAACAGGGCAGTGATGGTGTACATCAGCTGCTGAAAAACAGTCGAATCCCCGAATAATAGGGTTGCAGCCAGCGCCAAGGCTGTTGCAGCTAGATAACTAATCCACGTCTTCATAGTTTCCAAGAGTATCTTAACAACTCTGGCAAGTCAATCAAACCGTAGGGATTACCCTAAAAGCCGATCAAGTTTATAGAGTGCTTCCGTCTCTGCCTCCATCAAGGTTTTTACATACTCCTGTGCATTGGTCATCCCCTTATGGATTGCAAGGGAGAGAGCGGAAAGATAGATAATCTCTTGCATTGCCTCCTTGGTATACCATGTCACCCCTTGGTGTTCATTGACCTGGGCGTATGCCCTGAGAGAAGGATCTTCAAGCAGTGTGGCCAGAATCTTCCTTGGGTCATCCTCACTGTCGTTTACCATATGTGCACTGGCAGCCAGGATGGCTGCACTGTGGCAAGCCTTTCTTGCAAGTTCCTGTTCAAAACCAGCCTCACATAGTTGTTTGGAGAAGAAACGGGAGAGCAACAGCTTATCACTTGCCACCATTGCATCGCTTATGGTTGCATCCTCACTGAGGAAGGGCTTCAGGAAGAGCGCTGCAGCCATGACTGATTCCATCTCATCAAGAATCCTGGTTCCCTGCATGAAGAGTCTGCTCTCTTCCTTGCTGAAGAGAGAACTCATTCTCTGGATTTCCTCAAGCATGGAACTTGGACTTATTTCCCGGGGAATGGAGGGTAGTGACTTTCGAGCCTCGGGATGTAGATTTTCTACAACTGCCGAGAGGTGTGTATATGCTTCTGCCAATAAGAGAATAAGTGTACGTTCTGTTTTACTGGTTGCCTTTCCTTCCATCAGACGTTTGACCTGCTTGTGGAAGGATGGAGAAAGGAAGTGATCCATTGCCTTGTAGACTGGTTTGAGCCTGAGTGCAAGGATTTCCTGTTCAAAATTTGCAATGCCTGAATCTCCCATCTGTTCATACAGAGCAGAGTAGATTCCATCGGTGTCTTCAACTTCCCTGATATTCAGGTATACCTTGGTCTCAAACCCACGGAGGTGTACAAAGAATCCTTCGTCGAAGACCTTGAGTGAAGGTTTCATATAGGTTAGGCCATCGCTGAAAGAGTCCGTGATAACGTACCGTCTTCCTCCCACCGTCAGGTTCAAAGCCTCAGCAAGGCTGACTTCCTCAAGGTACTTGTCTCCATTAGATTTTTTTACTTTTTGGGCAGAGGATTTTATCCATCCTTCCACCACTTCATACTGGTTGTTGTATAGAACCAGGACCCGTTCATGATCTGTTCCATTCACGTAGCAGAATGCAGACTGTTGAACCTCCCCATCACGATAAAGATCGAAGAGTTGAAAATTATCAACGCCACTGAAAAGGTATCGTTTCTTCAGGAGTGGGAAGATCCTTCGATAATGCTCCCCAATTAAGTATTCGTTGGGTTTCTCATCCCAATATGCACGGCGGTATTCCATACCGTATTTTTCCCGGTACCCTTCAACCTGTCCGTGGCCGAACATGGGAAGCCCAGGCATGGTTACCAGCAAGGTACAAACACCAAAGTACTTGTCCCCATCCCCAAACTGGGCGATGGCAGTTTCCTCATCTGGGTTGTTCATGAAGTTTACGAACCGTTTAAGGATCTCAGGGTCAAAGTTGAGCGTATTCTTAATGGTCTCACGGTACTTCTGGTTTTCCTGGTTCTTGAGCATGTTCATAAATGCGCTGTTATACACGCGATGCATTCCCAAGGTGCGGACAAAGTACCCTTCCATCATCCAGAACGCTTCTGCAAGCAACAGTGTATCAGGCAACTCCTCATTGATCCTGTCCACCACCTCTCGCCAGAACTCCTTGGGGATTTGACGATTGAACTCAGCCTCATCCATACCATACTGAGCACGCCCTGCAATATCTCCTCCGTGGCCCGGTTTAGGATACCAGAGTCGTTGGATGTGTTTCTTCGCCAACGTCATTGCAGCATCAAAGCGGATGATGGGAAAGTTGCTGGCAACATGCTTTATCTGTTGATAGACAGCCTCCCGTGTTACCGGGTTGAGGAAATCAAGCTGTGCAGTATCGTTCCAGGGCATCGATGTACCATCATTACCATGGAAGATGTAGGTGGTGTCCCCATTTCTCAGATCCCTTCTCCTAAAGGTTACTGCAGCATCACTGCGATCGTAGTAGTGGTCCTCCAGCTTGATCTCAACATCCGGGTGTGAAGAAAGGTTTGGTCCATCATAGGTATAGGAAGGGAAGGGTGGATAACTTTGCTGAACGAAAAATTCGCTATGTTCAAAGACCCAATCCCCGTCTATTCCACAATGGTTTGGAACCATGTCACTGGCAAGCCGAATGCCGCGGCTGGCACACCGCTTTCGAAGGTTGTCCAAGGCAGGCCATCCTCCGATGACCTCTGCAATCTCGTAATTTTTCAAGGAGTATGCGGAGGCTTCTGCATCAGGGTTGCCACAGAGGTTTTTGATCTTCTTGCTTGCGCTGCTTCTTTCCCATAGTCCGATAAGCCAGAGTGCGGTGAAGCCCCTGGTTGCAATATGGTCGAGCTCTCGATCAGGAATTTTATCCAAGGTATCAATAGGGTATTCATACTCCTTGGTCAGCTGGTCCAGCCATACAAGGGTGGATTTGGCAAGCATGATTACATTGGGCATCCAATTCCGGTCGGTAGTGAATGCCTCATACTCCTGGTCATAGAGGGTGTAGTCGGGTACGACCATAACAGGGCTTCCCCCATCTCCCGGGAAGTGTGGCTTCTCTTCTTCCTTTACCACATCGATTGCTTTCAGGAGCAACTCCTTTAAGCGTTGGGGAATCAATTCCCCCCAGGTCTCAATGATGAATGAGATCTGGTCGGTCAGGGAATCGGGATAAAGCTTTGCCGGTCTGGTGAGGAAGGAGAAGATGTCCTCGTCACTGTTGGTCATTGATGCACTGGAGAGGGTATATCCCCCCATCAAAGCGGTGACAGCCTGAGCGGCCTTGGGGAAGGAGAGGCCTTCCGGGGCTAGGAAAGGCTTTGTTGCCTTCATGAGTGCAGGGTTTTCCTGCATGACCTGATGGATGAAATAGCCCCTGAGAGACTCTTCATAGAAGTATTCAAGGGGCAGACCCTGCTCGACCAAGAGCGGGGACGGGAACTCCTTCATGTAGAAGGCAAGTACTTCCTGGGCTGCGTGGTTCTTGTTGACCAATGTGGTCAGACGGGTAAAGAAATCAGGTTCACTGTAGCTCAGGTAGTGGGAAAGAACACTCTGGTAGAGTTGGTGCAGGACAGCCGAGGCATGGAGTTTTGCCGAGGAGATCCAGTCATTTCCTCCCTTTGCTTTTACTTTCGTATTGAAAAGGTAGGCGAGTTCAGTTGCCTGCTTATAGAGATCTCCAAGGTCGGCATCTGACGGAAACAACGCTGGAAAAAAATCAATTTCAGTCCTTGTTCGAACTGAAATGCGAAAATCACGTGTAATCAAATCACGCCTCCCTGAGGGTGGTTGTATCCCTGATAGTGGTACTCCAAGTATATCACGAGTGGCCATGCTTGTAACCACTTTCTTGGGAATTGGATGCTGTTAGACTAATGTATTTGTGACAGGAAGAGTAGGAATATCGTCTATTAGCATCTTTTTTGCTGAATCAAGAATCAAGGGAAGTGAAATCTCTTCTTCAGGCGAGAATCGTTGTAAGACAAAGGAGGAAACGGTTCCATGCTTTGGTCTTCCGATTCCAATACGAAGTCGAAGGAACAAGTCGTCCTTGATATGGCTCTTGATTGACTTCAATCCATTGTGTCCCTGGAGGCCTCCACCACTCTGCATCCTGATTGTCCCAAAGGGAAGCTCCAGATCGTCATGGATGACCATGACTTCCTGTGCTGTATAGGAGAAGAAATCCATACAAGAGCGAACGGATTTTCCGCTTTCGTTCATATAGGTATGGGGCTTAAGCAGCCTGGTTCCCCCATCCTGGGCAATCAGCCCATTGAATTTCTGTGACCATGAGAGTGTTGGGTACATATAATCACAAACCATCCAGCCTACATTGTGCCGGGTTTTCTCATACGCTTTACCAGGGTTGCCGAGAAATACCAGAAGTTTTACCATACCCTATCATACGGACAAATAGAAGGAGAGAAAAGGTGTACATATTGGTAACCTATGTTCCTGATTCTCATCTTGAGGTAGTAAAGGAGGCTCTCTTCAAGGCTGGAGCTGGAAAGATGGGATCCTACGATTCCTGTTGCTACCAGAGTCAAGGAACCGGCCAATTTCGTCCTCTAAAAGGTTCATCCCCCTTCATTGGGCAGGTAGGAGAGCTTGCACAAGAGCGGGAGTGGCGTCTAGAATTGGTGGTTGATGAAGAATTTGCTGCCCCAGTGGTAGAGGCGCTCTTGGAGAGTCATCCCTACGAGGTCCCTGCTTATCATTTGATCCCGGTCTTGACCCTTGAAGGGTTGAGTGACGAATAGGAGCCCCTATGGCAAAGACAGTTTCCCAGATCAATGAGAAAATCAAGAAAGGCACGGTTGTCGTGGTCAGTGCAGAAGCATTTACCGCGATGGCAAAAGAGAAAGACCTAAAAGAACTCAGTGAAGAGGTGGATATCGTAACCACTGCCACCTTTGGCCCCATGTGCTCCAGTGGAGCAATCATCAATTTCGGACATTGGTCTCCCGGTATTCGTATGGAAGAGATTACCCTCAATGGGGTGAATGCCTATGAGGGGCTTGCTGCAGTAGATACCTACATTGGTGCGACCAGCGAATCCAAGTTCGATGCTACCTACGGTGGAGCGAATGTTATCGAGGAGTTGATCGATGGCAAGGATGTCCGTCTGCATGCAAGGGGTAAAGGAACCGACTGTTATCCCACCAAGGAGATTGATACCTATATCAACAAGGATACCATCAACGAGTTCTATCTCTTCAATCCTAGAAACGCCTACCAGAACTATGCAGCAGCCACCAACAGCACGAACCGGATCAGGTACACCTATATGGGCAGCCTTCTTCCCAGGTTCTCGAACGTAACCTACTCCACCAGTGGTGAATTGAGCCCATTGCTGAATGATCCCTACCTGAGAACCATTGGTCTTGGAACCCGGATCTTCCTTGGTGGAGGAGAGGGGTATGTGGTATGGAACGGGACCCAGTTCAATACCAGACGGGAACGTACACCAGAAGGTATTCCCACCCTGCCTGGGGCAACCCTTGCTGTTATAGGGGATGCGAAACAGATGTCGAGGGAGTATATCCGCTCTGCCTACTATGAGAAGTATGGTATCTCGATGTTTGTCGGTATCGGTATTCCTATACCGGTACTTGATGAGGAAATGGCAGCCCATCTAGCCATCTCAAATGAGAAGATCACCACCAATATTCTCGACTACGGGCAGGACGGGCACCCATCGGTCGGGACCTGTTCCTATGCCCAGCTTGCCAGTGGCTCTGTCACCTTGAGTGATGGAAAGGAAGTAAAGACTGCTCCCCTCTCTTCCCTAGCCAAGGCACGGGAGATTGCCGATATCTTGGCCTCCTGGATCAAGGAGAAACGATTTTTCCTCTCTGAGCCAGTGCATACGTTCCCTACTGACAGTTTCGTGAAACCTTTGGTTCCTCGCGAAGGAGGTGAGAAATGAAAAAGCGATATGCCTTGCGATTCTCTCCCACCTTGGTGGAGCAACCTATTGTAAGCAAGCTTGCCCGATCCTACGATGTGGACATCAATATCCTCAACGCTGATGTTGCCAGTGGTCGTGGGGGAAAGCTCATTGTTGAGTTGAGTGGAACCGAGCAAGACTTGGATGCGAGTGTTATTTATCTCGGAGAGATCGGGGTTGTTGTCTCTGAGATGGTCAAGGAGCTGCTCTTCAACCAGGATGGATGTATTGACTGCGGTGCTTGCACGGCTGTCTGTTCCTCCGGTGCCTTATGGATGGATTCTGAGGCAAAGCTGCAATTTGATGTATCACATTGTGTTGTGTGTGGGCTCTGTGTCCATGCCTGTCCAATGCGCCTGTTTGAGGTATCACACGAACGGGAGGCATAGAATTGTACCAAAGGAGAGCCTATCGACAGAGCATGGGGTCTACCCGTTTCTCTTCATTCTCCCTTTCTATTGGGGAGAGTGATGTTTGGATTGGATTCCAGGGGTCTGCCGATAAGAACTCCCTACAAGCTGAAACGACAACCCTTTTAAGACGACTGAGAAGGGAGCTTCTTGACTATGGGGATCCCACTCTGTTTACCAGCTTTGTTCCCTTGCAACCGAAGGGAGAACTCTCTGTATTGTTGCAGCGTATGTTTGATGCAGGGGAACGTTCAGGTACTGGCCCTTTTTCCAGTGTGGCGGGAGCAATCGCCGAGCGCCTTGGAAGGCATCTCAAGGACCAGTTTGGTCTCTCGGAGATTGTTGTTGAAAATGGTGGTGATTTGTATATTGATGTCCTAAAACCTCTTCCCGTGAAGCTCTTTGCCCCAACAAGTCATCTTTCAGGGAAGCTTTCCATCATTGTTGATCCTTCCTATGGCCCTATGGGAGTCTGTACCAGCTCGGGAAAGATTGGGCACTCAATAAGTTTCGGTAAGGCTGATGCTGTTATGGTTGCATGTAAAGATGCTGCCCTTGCGGATGCGTATGCGACTGCATACTGCAACCGTGTCTCCAGTAAAGAGGATGTGAGGAAGGTGTGCGAGGCGCTCACAAGGCAGGAAGAAGTCCTCTCCGCTGTAGTAGTATTTGAAGACACGTTGGCCGTTGGTGGCCATTTGGAGGTAGGTACCTGACATGAATAGAAGAGAATACTTGCAGGTGTTGCTTGAAAAGAGAATCGTGCTCCTGGATGGGGCTATGGGTACCATGATCCAAAAGCAGGGATTGCAGGTCGAGGATTATACCTTGGAGGATATTTCGGCCCCTGGCTGTAATGAATTTCTCAACCTCAGCAGGGGTGATGTCATTTATCAGATACACCAAGAGTACTTATCCTCTGGCGCTGACATCATCGAGACCAACACCTTCTGCGCGAATGCTTTCAATCTTTCAGAGTATGGCTTATCAGGAGAAGTGGAACCCATCAACCTGGCTGCCTGTGAAATAGCACGTGAGGCAGCCGCAGACTATGAAGCAACCCATGACGGGTATGCCTTTGTTGCAGGGGTTCTTGGTCCTACCAACCGTTCCCTCTCCTTCTCTGAGAAGGTAGAGGACCCAGCATATCGACAAAAAGACTTTTCCTCCTTCCTGGAGATGTACCGTGAACAAGTTCGTTCACTGCTCCAAGGAGGGGTAGACCTCCTCCTCATTGAAACAGTATTTGATACCTTGGTGGCAAAAAGTGCCATCATTGCATGTCTACAGGAGATGGAAGCACAACAGAGGACCATACCTCTGATGGTAAGTGTAACCTTCAGTGACCAGAGTGGAAGGACACTCAGTGGGCAGACCCTTGAGGCCTTTGTGGCAAGCCTTGCACCCTTTCCCCTTTTCAGTCTAGGACTCAACTGTTCCACCGGGCCGAATGAGATGCTTCCTCTTATCGAGAAACTCTCCGGGCTCTGTCCCTTCTATGTCAGTGCCCACCCCAATGCAGGATTCCCGGACAAGGAAGGAAATTATCAGCTGCAGGCACAGCAGATGGCAAAAGATCTTTCCCCTGCCCTGCAGAAAGGGTATCTGAACATTCTCGGTGGATGTTGTGGTACCACCCCTGTTCACATCAAGGCATTGAAGGAAGCCTCTGTTCAGGCTGTGGTTCGGCAGCTGCCTAGGATAACTTCTTCCCTAGCCCTGAGTGGGATGGATGTTGTGAAGGAGAAAGAGGGTGAACTGCTTATAGTTGGAGAGAGAACCAATGTGGCAGGTTCGAGAAAGTTTGCCCGCCTGATCAAGGAAGAAAAGTGGGAAGAGGCTCTCCAGATTGCCCGGGAGCAAGTAGCCCATGGCTCTTCTGTCTTGGATCTCTGTATGGATGCATCCATGCTTGATGCAGAGAAGAGTATGAAGAACTTCCTACGCTATATCGCGAGTGATCCCTCAGTGGCAAAGGCAGCAATCATGATTGACTCCTCAGATTGGGAGGTTGTCTGCTCCGCTCTTGGAGAGGTCCAGGGACGAGGGATCGTTAACTCAATCAGTTTGAAAGAGGGAGAGGAAACCTTCATTTCCCATGCCAAGCATATTGCCCGCTATGGTCATGCGATGGTGGTCATGTTGTTTGATGAAGAGGGACAGGCCGCTACCTATGAACGTAAGATTTCCATAGCAAAGAGGAGCTATTCCCTGCTTAGTCAGGCAGGGATCAGGGATGAGGATATTATCTTCGATGCCAATGTCCTCTCTATTGCCACCGGTATAGAAGAGCACGATACCTATGCCCGAGATTTCATTCTTGCCACCCGGGAACTCAAGAGGCTCTATCCGCGTTGCCATACCAGCGGAGGAGTGAGTAATCTCTCCTTCTCATTCCGTGGGAATGATGCACTTCGTTCTGCCATGCATGCCCTCTTGTTGGAGTTGGCTGACCTTGATATGGCAATCATCAATCCAGCAAGTCTCATTGATGTTCAGACATTGAACAAGGATGTACGTTCCACCATTGAACATGCTCTTATGGCAGAGGGGGGAGATCTGGCAGATATCAGGGCTGAACTGATTAACCTAGCCCTGACCATGCAGAGTGAGGATACACCCAAGAAGAAGACGGCTCCTCGCTCTGAGAGAAGCGCTTCTGATCGGCTCTATGATGCAGTGGTAGCTGGGGACCATACCTATCTTTCCCAGGACTTGGAGGCAATGAAAGAAGAAAATCCTCTCTCCTTGGTGGAAGGCCCCTTGATGGATGGTATGAAGGAGGTAGGTCGTCTCTTTGGAAAAGGAAAGCTGTTCCTACCCCAGGTGGTGCGAAGTGCGAGGACAATGAAGCTTGCGGTTGATATCCTCCAGCCACGTATTACTGCCTATTTAGAGAAGAATTTACACGAAACAGGGAATCAAAAGAAGATTGCTGTCCTTGCGACGGTCAAGGGCGATGTGCATGATATCGGCAAGAATATTGTTGCACTGATTCTTACATGCAATGGATTTGAAGTCATTGACCTCGGAGTAATGGTTCCGTCAGTAGATATTTATGATGCAGCCATCAAATACCAGGCAGACATCGTAGGCCTGAGTGGTTTGATCACACCATCCCTGAAGGAGATGGAGGGGGTCATCTCCCTTTTCGAGGAGAGGGGCTCCAACATCCCCATCTTTGTGGGAGGGGCAACCACCAGTGAGCTGCATACAGCGGTGAAGCTTTCGGTACGGTACTCGAATCCTGTCATCCAGACAAAGGATGCTTCTGCCATGGCCTTGGCGGCCAATGAGGTGGTAGGTCCCAACCGCCTTACATTCTTTCATGAAGTAGATGAGCGCTATCGCCAACTTAGGGAGGACCATCAGGATGCAAAAGAGGTGAAGCATTCCTCTGTTGCTGTTGGATATGCTTCCTCCTTGGAAAGCAGTGAGCAAAAGAGCGTGGGAACGAAGGCAAAAACCTATGGGGTGAATACGCTGAGAGATATTCCCCTCTCTGATTTGCTGGAGCTCATCAACTGGAACATGTACTGTGCTGCATGGAAGGTTCCTTCTGCCAGTGAAGAGGGAGTAAGACTCATCAGACAAGCGAAAGCGCTTCTGGAAGAGGAGAATATCCGTCTTCTCTTTGAGCAAGGATGCAGGATTGTCTATGGGGTATTCCCAGCCAAGAGCGACCGGTTGTCGGTACAGGTGGGCGATAAGACCTTCTACTTCCTGCGTGACGAGAAGAGTGGCCTCTGTATTGCTGATATGATTGCGAAAGAAGATACGGTCGGGTTGTTTGTAACCACCAGTTCCCTTTTCTTGGCTCCCTATCTCAAGGAGCTGGAGGAGCGGGGAGATACCATGCGGCATCTCTCTGTTAAACTTCTTGCCGACCGCCTTGCCGAAGCACTTGCAGAGAAAGCGCAGCAGTTGATTGTCTCCATGTGGGGAGAGAGCCTCACATCCTACCTCCGTCCAGCCCCAGGATACCCCTCCTGGAACGACCATAGTGAGAAGGGGACCCTCTTTAGCTTGCTTGATGCGACCGAGAGAATCGGGGTACAGCTTACTGAAAGTTTTGCCATGGATCCTCCCTCCTCTGTATGTGGTATGCTGATAGGAGGGGAGAATCTTCGATATTTTGCCCTCAAGCATATCAGCGAAGAACAGCTCTCCCTCTACGCAAAGCAGAAAAGTATAGACAGGCAGATGCTTGCCACGCTCCTCAGTGGTATGGAATACTGAAGACATGCAAGTAATCGACATCCTCAATGAGGCAAAGAAACCCCTGTTTACCTTTGAACTGGTTCCCCCTTTGAAGGGCGGAGATGTCCAAACCCTTCTGGAATCTGTTCGCACACTTAGTGAATTTGACCCAGCCTACATCAATGTGACCAACCACCAGCAGGAAGTGGTCTATGTGGAAAGGGAAGATGGGCTCCTGGAGCGGCGCACCGTGCATAAGAGGCCTGGCACTGTTGCGCTTTCAGCCTTGATCCAATATACGTTCCAGATTCCTGTAGTAGCACACCTGATCTGTGGAGGAATGGATGCTGACCAGCTTGAGGATGCCTTGGTGGAGCTCAATTTCCTGGGTATCGAGAATATCCTTGCCCTGAGAGGAGATCCTCCAAATGGGGTGAAGCGGTTCGTGCCGGTAAAAGGTGGATATGATCACTCAAGTGACTTGGTAACCCAGATTGCTCGCCTCAATGAGGGAATATATCTGGATGAACAGCTCCAGAATGCTCAAAAAACCCATTTCTGCACTGGCGTTGCAGGCTACCCGGAAAAGCATGGAGAAGCTCCAAACCTCACCTATGATATCCAGATGTTGAAGAAGAAGGTGGACAGTGGTGCCCAGTATATTGTCACCCAGATGTTCTTCGATAATAGTGTATACTACCGCTTTGTTGATGCCTGTAGAAAGGAAGGCATCAATGTGCCCATCATTCCCGGTATCAAACCCATTGGCAGTAAGCGAGATCTTGCAACCATTCCCCAGACGTTCCATGTCGATTTTCCCGATGAGCTTGTTTCTCTGTTGAATGGTGCAACTAAGCTCGCTGAAATCAGGGAGATTGGCGAATATTGGTGTATCAAGCAGGCGAAGGATCTGCTCGCCCATGATGTTCCCGGTGTGCATTTCTATACCCTTGGAAAGGCAGACAGGGTAGCCAAGATTGTCAGGGAAGTGTTTTAACGACTACGCTTCACACCAATCTTCGGACAGCGCTCCGTCTCAGGGCATTTGCTGCAGAAGGGACTGATCGGAGTACATATGAGCTGTCCGTATCGCACCAATAGTTCATTGAGAGGGATCCAGAACCTTCTTGGCATGATGTCCATGAGGTCTTTCTCTGTCTGCTCCGGGGTTTTTGTCTCCACCCATCCCATTCGATTTGCTATCTGGTGGACATGACAATCCACACAGATGGCTTCAACCTGGAAGCCCAGGTTTAGGGTGAGGTTTGCGGTTTTTATCCCTACCCCAGGGAGGGAGAGCAATAATGTTTGGTCGTTTGGGACGACTCCCCCGTATTGCTCCAGGAGTATTTTACTGATGGCCCTGATATTCCTTGCTTTTGTCTTATAGAACCCTGATGGATAGATGGCCTTCTGGATTTCCTCTTCACTGAGATTGAGCATACTCTCTGGGTCCTTTGCGAGCGAAAAGAGTTTTGTGCTTGCATCGAGGGTTACCTCATCCTTGGTTCTCAGTGAAATGATGGTAGCTATTAGCACCCGAAATGGGTCATTTTCCCTCTCTGCAATTACCGAAACTGAGGGTAGAATACCACCCTCCTTCTCGATTGCTTGTTTGAATAGTATAAAAACTGAATCCCAATATGCATCATTCATAGGCATTCTCCTACCATGGAAAGGCAAAATAGGCAATGATTACTTGACCTTTTTACTATTACACTCTAGCGTATTTTCATGATAATCGTACTGCAAAAGAACATTGGTGACACACAGAAGGAAGCGATCAGATCCTTCCTTGTTGAAAAGGGCTACACCGTCAAAGAAATCATTGGACAGGAAGAAACTGTTTTTGGTGCGGTGGGCCAGAGTACTGTTGATATCAGGGAAGTGGAGATGCTTGAGGGAGTGGCCAGTGTGGTACCCATCAGCAAACCCTATAAACTTGCTTCACGAGAGCTGAAGAAAGAGGACACCATTGTGTCCGTAGGTAAAGTGAAGATTGGTGGAAACCGTATTGCTATTTTTGCCGGACCCTGTGCAATAGAGTCACGTGAACAGATCATGAGCATTGCTGAGTCAGTACGAGAAGCGGGTGCTGTCATTCTCAGGGGAGGCGCATTCAAGCCAAGAACCAGCCCCTATGCCTTCCAGGGTTTGGGAGAAGAGGGGCTGCAGTACCTCAAGGAAGCTGGTGAGACGTTCGGTATGCCGATAACCAGTGAAATTGTGAACCCTTCTGATGCACCCATGATGGCAAAGTACATTGACATGTTCCAGATCGGGGCAAGAAATATGCAGAATTTTGAACTCCTCAAGGCTGTAGGCAAGACCGGTATGCCGGTTCTCCTGAAGCGAGGCCTTTGCGCCACCATTGAGGAGTGGCTGATGGCCGCCGAATACCTGATGAGCAGTGGTACCGACCAGGTGGTTCTATGCGAACGAGGAATTCGTACCTATGAACGGGCTACAAGGAATACCCTCGATATCTCAGCAATTCCCATGGTGCAGAAGATGACCCACTTGCCGGTCATTGGCGATCCAAGCCATGCAACAGGGGTAAGGGACATGGTTTCCCCGATGAGTCTGGCGTTGGTTGCCAGTGGAGCCTCTGGTTTGATCGTTGAAGTACACAACCATCCTGAGAAAGCCTTCAGTGATGGTCCACAATCCCTCTATCCGTCCCAATTTGAGAAGTTGATGCGTGACATCCAGGCACTGAGTTCAGTGGTGGGAAAGTCCTTGGAACGAATTCCCCGTCTTGCCTCCATTACTGTCTCTGATGCAAAGGAGCAGGTTCTGGAGAAGGACCAGTTGGTGGTTGCCTTCCAAGGAGAGAGAGGGGCTTACAGCGAACTTGCAATCCAGCGAGCCTTCGATGAAAGTACCAAGGTTCTTCCTTGTACAGGTTTTGCAGATGTCTTTGAGGCAGTCATGGAAGGTAAAGCTTCCTATGGCATGATTCCCATGGAGAATACCCTGGGAGGTACGCTGTACGAAAATCTGGACCTTCTGGATAGACATCCAGGTATCGAGGTTGTGGGAGAGCAGCAGATCAGGATAATCCACAACCTTATTGCACTCCATGGGGCCAAGAAGGAGGACATCAAGGAGATCTACTCACACCCACAGGGGCTTGCCCAGTGTACTGACTACCTTGCAAAGGAGATGGCACACGCCAAGGCAATTCCCTTCTTCGACACCGCTGGTGCAGTCGCCTATGTAAAAGAGTGTGGTGACATTCATAAAGCAGCCATTGCAGGCCTTCCTGCGGCAAAGGCACATGGACTTGAAGTCCTTGAAGAGGCTATCGAAAGCAACTCCAGCAACTATACACGCTTCTACATTATCTGCCGTGAAGAGCGAAGCAGTGTGTTTCGGTCTGCCAGCCAGGTCAATCGTGCTTCCTTGCGGTTCACTGTACCCGATCGCCCAGGGTCCCTCTTCCAAGCCCTCTTGGTCCTTACCAAACATGGTTTGAATATGAAGAAACTGGAAAGCCGTCCTATTCCTGGAAAGCCATGGGAGTACTCCTTCTTTGTGGAGACGGAGCTTGGAGAGGAAGGTGCATTCAAGGTTGCACTTGAAGAGCTTGGTGGTATTTGCCACTCGATTCGGGTCCTGGGGACCTATTCCAGTACACTCTGACATGGGTAGGGAGCAGGGTTTCCTGCCCCATCGGCTGGTGATGGGGGTGTTGGTTTCACAGCAGGAGATGATTTCTCTCGTGAAGGAGCGCCTTATTGAGCGGTATGGGCCTATCTTGGATAGTACAGAGCCCAGTTTCTTTACGTATACCGATTACTATGACGATGAGATGGGAGGAAAACCCTTGCGGTTTTATCTGAGCTTTGCCCATCTCATCGATCCGTCCCGGCTATCTTCAATTAAACGAGAGACCAATGCCTTGGAGGCGGAATTTACCCAGAATGGTGGGAGGAGAGTGAATCTGGACCCCGGATTACTGAGTCAGGCCAATCTCGTTCTTGCCACTACCAAAAATCGTGCCCATCGTATTCCATTATCTGAAGGCATCTATGCTGAACTTACCCTGATGTATGCAAACAAGCAGTTTAAAAGTTTTCCCTGGACCTATGCAGATTATACGAGTGAGGGGGTAAAACTCCTCTTCGCCTCTTGGAGAGAGCGGTACCGAAGACAGCTGAAGCAAGAAGGCTTCTTGTAATGCTTATAAGGTGTGAGAGTAGTATTTTGTTGCCTCCTTCTCATACTCTGTATTGGATGTGAGGCAAATGTTTTACACGAACAACGTATAACGGTCACATTGCAGGAATCCCATCCGTGGGGGGAAGCCTCCCATCGTCCGCTTTGGCATACCTTGGTGTATACAAATGGAGAGGGTGATCGCAGTTCCATGCATCTTACAGAAGGGCAGAAAAGTGCCACGCTTACCGTTCCGAGGGATTCTCTGACCGTCCTCTGTGCGTATCCACTCTCCTACCTATATCCCTATGGTGGCTTTTATCATCCGGGGGCAGACGATTCTGTAACGCTTACCCAGGAACAAGGAGAGCTTGCAAAGCTTCTTCTTGATTCCTATCAGTTCAATCCTGAGGCAGTGGAGCATATCAATGCCACTTATCTTGCCGATGAGGTGGGGGATGCAACCCTTCTTGACGGGAACGCTCTAGTGGTTTCCCTGCTCAACGGGGAGGGTATTCCTTCCAATTTGAGCCACTATGAGAAACTGGAAGTGGTTGTATCTGATATACCATCCGGTTATTGGGTTCCCGAGCGGCTTAACCAAGAACCTTTTTGGAATAGATGGGGAGAGGCTATTTCCTTGGAACTGGAGGGTGGGTTGCAACGTTTTCTCAATCGGGAAAGTTCCCTTTGTCTCTCCCTTTATGTTGATCTTAAAAAGGGTGAGTACCTGAGTAGTCTTTCAAATGCGCCGCCTTGGTAAAAGAGCTTCCCATTTTTACTATAAACCGGTAGAGTTTGTACATGGAATCCTTGCGTGAACTCTACAGAATTGGGTATGGCCCCTCGAGTAGCCATACCATGGGCCCGCGCTCTGCAGCACAACACTTCCTCTCCCTTCATGCTGACTGTCAGCGGTTTGAGGCTGATTTGTACGGAAGTTTGGCTGCTACCGGGAAGGGACACTTGACCGATAAAGCCTTGCGAGAGGTATTTTCCTCCGCGGGAAAAGATGTTGAGATTGTCTGGTACCCAGAAATTGAGAAACCTTTCCACCCCAATGCACTTACGATCCGCTCTCTTTCCGATACAGGTGAAGCCATCTATGAGAACACCTACTACAGTGTGGGAGGTGGAAAAATTGTTCTGGAAGGCGAAGATGCTGACCAGGCTGCAGAAGTATATCCCAAGGCATATTCCAGAATGCGCCAGATTCTTGACTACTGCGGGGAAGAAGGGATGCAGATATGGGAGTTTGCTCTCCAGTTTGAGGATTCGGACATTCTTACCTACATGGATGAAATCTGGAGTGTGATGTGTGATGCAATTGAGCGTGGGGTGAATGCAGAGGGAGTACTTCCTGGGGGATTGAAGCTTCCAAGGAAGGCAAGCCAATTCAACTCCAAAGCTGGTGAGTTCACCGCTGCAATGGGAAATCCTGCATTTGCCATCAGCTACGCTCTTGCAGTCAGTGAGGAGAATGCTGGTGGGGGGAAGATTGTCACAGCCCCAACCTGTGGAAGTTGTGGGGTTCTCCCTGGGGTTTTGTACTACCTGGCTAAACAATACAAGTTCCCCAAGATACGTATATTGCGTGCGCTTCTTACCGCTGGGATCATCGGCAATGTGGTAAAGACCAATGGATCGATCAGTGGGGCGGAGGTTGGTTGCCAAGGAGAGATAGGGGTTGCTTGTGCAATGGCAGGAGCTGCTGCTACACAACTTCTTGGTGGCTCCATCTTCCAGATAGAGTATGCTGCAGAGATGGGCCTGGAGCATCATCTTGGTCTTACCTGTGACCCAATGCGTGGTCTTGTACAGATTCCATGCATTGAACGAAATGCTCTTGCCACCATGCGTTCCATAGACCACTGCACCTATGCCCTTCTTGGTGATGGGCGCCATAAAGTCTCTTTCGACAGTGTCATCGAGGTGATGATGGAAACTGGACAAGCACTTCCTTCCCTCTATCGAGAAACAAGCAAAGGCGGCCTTGCAAAAGTCCTCGGATAAGAATAGTATGTCATAAGATAAACGTGCTCTAATCTATTCTATAGGATTGATATAGATGGATTTTAGGCATGTCTAATAGTACTGAACATGTCATTTATACTCGTTGCTACTGACATAGGTTTTCTGGATAGGTATGCTATGAGACAGAGGAAACAATACCCTAATCTTTCAAAGAATAGCCAAGCAATTCGCATTGGCATTTTTTTCATAGCTTGTTTGGTGTTATCTCATCCTCTCATTGCAGCAATTTCATTGCAGGACCCATTTCCCTCAGATGTAAAATTTGTTCTGGTGCAGGGCAGTGAACGTAGGTCCCAACAGGAAGTGCCTATCGCCGAATTGTACGTTCAGGCAAAACACCGTGGAAGGGGAAGCGTCTCAATAACCTACTCCCCTCTCACTGATGGTACTAATTCAGTGCTGTATCAGATGGTCAGAGAAGATGGCAGGCAATTAAATGGTGGTTTTTGTGCCGAATACGAGGCAAGTAATCAACAGAGAAGGACCTACCGGCTCTGTTCGTTAAAAGCCTTGCTCTCTCGTTCCTTGCGGGAAGAGGAAATGCATCTAACAAGCACCATTATTCTCGATCTCTCCGTTGAGTTGTAACTACAAGAGTTACTGCTAAAACGAAACAGTACAACACTATTCTCACCTATTCCCCTGGAGCCAATTATGTACACAAGAGGGTAATACCTCCACATAGGTGTGCTATATCTACGAATTCAATCAAAGTTGATTCTAATCAATTATCATTCTTTCATTCCTTGGTAGGTTACTCATGTAAGCAGAAGTAATGAAGGAGATTTTACGATGACAAACAATACATCATTTACCCAATTGAAGAGAGAATATCTCAATATTCTGAAACAATATATTCCTATTGTAGATAGGATTCATGGGCCAAACCATCCTGAATTCCATGAAGTTCGCAGGATATTTGAGAACATGGACAAAGAGCTGGATCAACCAGATGCAGGGAGTACTGGATTGCAGGAATGCTTTTCTCAACTAAGAAGCCTCACTCAGAATTATAGAATCCCTGAAGATGTTTGTGAAAGCTATGAGGCAGTGTATCAGATGTTGTCAGAACTCGATGAAGCCTATCACCGGATCAAGTGACCAGAGGAAAGGAGCAACAAATGCAGAAATATATTCTCGCCAGAAAAAACACTATTGCAGCAGTCAGTGCCCTGCTGATCATCCTTGGGTTTACCAGTGCACTAGGGTTTCACAATGAGCGGCTGGCAATGTGGTCTCTTGCCTTGGCTTCTGTGTTGGGTGTTGCTCCGATAGCCATCCAGGCATATCAAGCACTCAGGGTGAAGGTCGTCAGTATCGATGTACTGGTAACAATTGCGGTAGCAGGAGCTTTCGTTATTAGGAACTTTGAAGAGTCGGCAATCGTTACGTTTCTTTTTCTTTTTGGCGCCTTCCTTGAGCAAAGAACCTTACAGAAAACCCGTTCTGCAATCAAGGAATTGACGGAAATGGCACCTGAGAGTGCTTGGAAACAACAGGAAGACGGCACGTTTGGAGAGGTTGCGATTGATGAGGTGGCAGTAGGTGATATCCTGTTGGTAAAGACAGGAGCGAAAGTACCTGTGGATGGCTTGGTCCAGTCTGGGGATGGATATATCAATGAAGCGAGCATTACCGGTGAGGCTGTACCTGTCGGCAAGCAGAAGAACTCCCATGTATTTGCTGGTACTATCCTAGAAAATGGAACCATCCAGATTGTTGCTGAACGTGTTGGTGAAGATACCACCTTCGGAAGAATCATTGAATTGGTCGAGGAGGCACAGGATTCAAAATCCGAGACCCAGCGATTTATCGATAGATTCTCCCTGTACTACACACCGCTTGTCCTGATTCTATCCCTGCTTGTGTGGCTGGTATCGCGTAATCTGGAACTTGCCATCACTATTCTGGTCCTTGGTTGTCCTGGTGCCTTGGTGATCGGGGTTCCTGTCTCGAATGTCGCAGGTATCGGTAACGGTGCACGCCATGGGGTCCTTCTAAAGGGTAGTGAGGTTATCCATGATTTCAGCAAGGTTGACACCATTGTCTTTGACAAGACCGGAACATTGACCATGGGGAATCCGAGTGTTGCAGATACCGTATATTATACTACTGAGAAAGAGAAAACTGCAGCATACCTTGTCAGCGTGGAACTAGAATCTGACCATCCTTTGGCAAATGCGATAGTTGAAAAACTTGGAAACATCGATACCTATACGGTTGGAAAAACTGATGTTGCTCCGGGTGGTGGAATTGTCGCCATGGTGGAAGGAAAGAGAGTAGTGGTCGGGAATGTTACGCTGATGGAAGAAGAGCAGGTAGCGATATCCGATCAAGTTCAGAAGGATATTGTACGGCTCGAGAAACAGGGGAATTCTCTTGTACTCATTGCTTTTGATGGGGAAGTAAAAGCCTTGTTCGGTATTCGTGACCAAGTACGTCCAAATGTGAAGAGCCATCTACAAAGACTGAAGAAACTAGGGGTAAAGCATCTCGTGGTTCTTTCAGGGGATAATCAAGGAACGGTGGACTTGGTTGCTCGACAGCTTGGCTTGACTGAAGCCTATGGGCATATGCTTCCCGAGGACAAGGCTGCCTATATCAAGAAACTACAGGAAGAAGGACGAATTATTGCATTTGTAGGGGATGGAGTGAACGATAGTCCCTCCCTCGCCTTGGCCCAGATTGGGATTGCGATGGGTAGTGGTACGGATGTTGCTATTGAAACTTCTGATGTCGTCCTGATGAGTTCCGATTTAAGCCGACTGCCTCTTGCTTTGGGATTGAGTAAAGCTATTCTTGCGAATATGAGACAGAATATTGCTATTGCTGTAGGTGTGGTGCTGGTCCTATTGGCAAGTGTGTTCTTTAGTGAGTGGATGAACATGTCAATTGGTATGCTGGTCCACGAAGCGAGCATCTTGGTTGTAATCCTTAACGGGATGAGGCTACTTCGGTACCGATTACGAAGAGCACGTTGAAAATTGATTTGAATCAATTACAAAGCATGTATACAGGTATATGCTTAATATATAAGAACAAAGAAAGGAGTTCATTCTATGAAAAAAGCTACAATCCAGTTGGAAACATTAACCTGTCCTTCCTGTTTGTTGAAAATTGAAAACGCTACCAAAAACTTACAGGGTGTCCAGAAAGAGAGTGTTCAGGTACTATTTAACTCGAGTAAGGTAAAATTATCCTTTGATGAGAAGACTATTGCCCTGGAAAAGATAGAGCAAGCGATTACCACGTTGGGTTATATAGTGAAAAAATCACAGGCTAGGGCTATGTAGTTCTTTTCAAAACGGAGTATTTTTAGCATAAAACAACAAGCGGGGTTGCATTGAGCAATCCCGCTTGTTGCATGTGTTGGACTCTATATAATACTAGCGAACTACAATATTCACCAACTTATCTGGGACCACAATCTCCTTGACGATGGTCTTTCCTTCAATCCACTGCTGGATCTTCTCGCTCTCTTTGGCCATTGCAAGTGCTGAAGCCTTGTCCATGCCTTTGGAAACAGTCTGTTTGTCTCGAACCTTTCCGTTGACCTGGAACACCATCTCAATCTCATCATCGATGGTCAGGTTCTCCTCAAAGGTAGGCCAAGTCACTTTGGTGAGACTCTCCTTGTTGCCGAGCTTCTCCCAGAGTTCCTCAGCAATGTGCGGGACATATGGGCCAAGGAGTTTTACCAAGGTCTCTGCTACTACACTGGGGAACTCATCAACCTTGTACAGCTCGTTTACCAACACCATCATCTGGCTGATGGCCGTATTGAAGTTCAATGTTGCCGTATCGTGGGTTACTTTCTTGATGGTCTTATGCAGGGTCTTGTTCAATTCCTTGGAGGGCTCATCATCGGTGATGGGTCTTTCCTCATAGAGTCTCCAAACCCTGTCCAGGAATCGGTAGATACCGTTCAGACCTGTGGTTGCCCATGGTTTTGAGACCTCAAGGGGGCCCATGAACATCTCATACATTCGCATGGAGTCGGCTCCATATTCCTGGATGATCTCATCAGGGTTGATAACGTTCTTGAGGCTCTTGGACATCTTGGCAATGACCCGCTCGAGCTTCTGCCCAGTCTCCTTCTCGACAAAGACGTCGGTCTCGACTTCTTCCACCATATCGGTTGGGACAAGGCTCTTGTCCGGTCTCTGATACGCGTAGCTGGTAATCATTCCCTGGTTGACCAGCCGTTTGAAGGGCTCACTGGTGGAAACCAATTCCAGGTCAAAGAGTACCTTGTGCCAGAAACGGGCATAGAGCAGGTGCAGTACAGCATGCTCTGCTCCACCGACATAGAGATCAACCGGCATCCAATACTGTTCCTTTTCCTTGCTCACAAACTCTGTTTCATTGTTTGGATCAAGATAGCGCAAGTAATACCAGCAGGAACCTGCCCACTGGGGCATGGTATTGGTTTCTCGTTTTGCTGCTCCGCCACAAACAGGACAGGTGGTATGTACCCAACTGTCAATTTTGGCAAGTGGGCTTTCACCAGTACCGCTTGGTTCATAGCTGGACACCTCGGGCAGCAGCAGTGGTAGCTGATCTTCTGGAATGGGGACCGTTCCGCAAGTTGGGCAGTGTACCAAGGGAATTGGTTCTCCCCAGTACCGCTGACGACTGAAGATCCAGTCACGTAACTTGTAGTTTACGGACTTGGTACCCACTTTCCTCTCTTCCAGCCAGGCAATCATGGTGTTGATGGCGTCTTCTTTGTTGAGGCCATCGAGGAAGTCACTGTTTACGTGGATTCCATCCTCAGTCCATGCTTCTTCCTGAACATCGACATCACTCTTGAGTACTTCAATGATCGGGAGATTGAATTTCTTTGCAAACTCCCAGTCACGGGTATCGTGGGCGGGAACCGCCATGATGGCTCCAGTGCCGTAGCTGATCAATACATAGTCAGCAATCCAGATGGGGATTTTCTTTCCGTTCACTGGGTTGATCGCATAACTGCCACTGAAAACACCGGTCTTGTCTTTTGCCAGGTCGGTACGCTCGAGATCACTCTTTTTGGCAGTCGCCTCAAGGTACTCCTCAACAGCAGCCTTCTGATCCCCTCCGGTAAGTTTGCCTACCAAGGGGTGTTCTGGAGCAACAACCATGTAGGTGGCTCCAAAGAGGGTGTCAGGGCGGGTGGTATATACCTCAAGGCTGTCATCCATCCCATCAATCTGGAAGACGACTGAGGCTCCCTCACTTCTTCCTATCCAGTTTTGCTGCATGAGCTTCACTGATTCAGGCCAGTTTACACTGTCCAGGTCAGCGAGCAGCTTGTCTGCATATTCAGTAATCTTGAGGACCCACTGGCGGATGCTTTTCCGTACAACCGTAGTTCCGCAACGTTCACACTTTCCGTCCTTCACCTCTTCATTAGCCAAGCCGGTCTTGCAGTTGTCACACCAGTTGATCGGGGTGTGTGACTCATAGGCCAGTCCTTGTTTATAGAGCTGGAGGAAAATCCACTGTGTCCAGCGGTAGTATTCACTTGTATGGGTAGAGACTTCCCGGTTCCAGTCATAGCTGAAACCCAGACGTTTGATCTGTTTTCGGAAGTTCTCGATGTTCTTCTCTGTGGTTACCTTGGGATGGGTGCCTGTCTTTATCGCGTAGTTCTCAGCAGGTAGCCCGAATGAGTCGAATCCCATCGGATGCAGGACGTTGTAGCCGTTCATGCGTAGGTAACGGCAATAGATGTCGGTTGCGGTGTACCCTTCTGGGTGTCCCACGTGCAACCCTGCCCCGGATGGGTAGGGGAACATGTCCAAAACGTACACACGCTTATCAGCTGGTACGCTCTCGTCCTCGGTTACGGCAAAACTCTGGTTGTCTTCCCAGTATTTTTGCCATTTTGTCTCAATTTCACTGAAGGGATATTTGCTCATGGGAGCAATCATACCTTTGGAGTGCTGTTCAGTCAACGCATGAAAGCATTTCTCAGAGGGTTCCATCATCCACAGTGGGAGAAAATTCCACTGCTTCCATCCTGTTTCCCTTCATGGAGATGATTCTGAAGGTACCGAGCTGTGACTGTACCACATCCCCCTGATCAGGTATGTTCCCGATCAGGTCAAGAAGGTATGCAGCAACCGTACTGGTTTTCTGCTTGCATGCATCGGTATCGAGGTCCAGTTCATCGACGAGTTGCTGAAACGGTGTATCTGCCATAACAAGGAATGTGCCCGGGTTTTTCTCCCTCTCCACGATACGGTCAGGATACCTCCGTTCATGCTCATCATAGAGCTCCCCAAACAGTTGCTCGGCTACATCCTCCATGGTGACCACACCGCTGAATCCACCATACTCATCCAGAACGATCGCTTGCTGGAGCTTGGCTTTCTTGAAGCGGAAAAAGACATCATCAAGATGCATTTGTTCTGGGACAAAAATTGGTTCTCGGATAATGGAAGAGATCGGGCGTCCCATCTGTTTTTTCAGCTGAGTGCGAAGAATGTCACGAACCAGTACAATACCGATGATGTTCTCCGGGCTCCCATGAAAAACAGGGATACGACTGAATCCCGCTTTTACAATGGAAGGGAATGCATCACGAATGGTGAGCTCGTCACTGATGCAAAATACATTGGTCCTATGGGTCATGATGGTTCTTACCTGGGTTTCACTGAAATGGATTGCCCTTTGCATGAGATCCGATTCATAGCGATCCACCAGACCGACATCCTCGGCTGCGTCGACCATATGCATCACCCCTTCGGTGGTGATGGTCGGTTCAGCGTGGGAGGCAAAGAACCTGGTGATAATCGCAGAGAAATGCCTAAGCAACCAGACCACAGGAAACAGCACTATTTCGAGGAAACGCAAAGGATATGCCATGAAAACAGCAATTTTCATGTTATGGGTGAGTGCCAATTGCTTTGGCGTGATCTCTCCGAAAATGAGGATAACCAGGGTAAGTAAGCCGGTAGCATACCCAACTGGCTGACTGGAAAAGAACTCGATGGAGAACGTGGTGACCAAGGACGATACCGTGATATTCACTACATTGTTTCCCACCAGAACGGTCGTGATGAGCTCTTCAGGCTTCTGGCTAAGTTTATACACCAATTTAGCCGCACGTTTCTTGCGGTTGTCCAGAATTTTAAGTTGCACAAAAGAGAGTGAGGTAAATGCCGTCTCTGTGGCAGAAAAGACTCCAGAGAGGATTAACAGGATGATGATGGCGGTTAGTTGTACGTGCATGTACACCTCCCAGCCACTGACAAACAAAACGGGTGTTCAATTGAGCACCCCATACTAGGTAACGGGTCTTCCATAATGAAATCAGTATAGCAACAGTTTCACCCACCAGACAAGTGGAATAGACCAGGTGGGAAGGAAAAAGGTTTCCCGAGCCAAATACCTTTTTTTATAGGGTGTAGACCATCTCGCTCTGGGTAAGGAGAAGGGAGAATCCCATGTGGGTCAATACACCATTTATTCCTTCACAATCGCTGGAGACATTCAATATTCCCAGTGTTGGGGTTTCTGTACAGGTTTTTGATGAAATGATGGCCTGCTTGGCGAATCCCTGCCTTCTGTATTGTGGTTCTATATAGATTTGGGCTATTGAACCTTTAGCGGGGTTGAAGCAAATAACCCCGCGTTTGACTGAGTCATGCACAATGTCATAGGCGGTAAATCCCCCACGGCTGATACATGCATCGCTGTTCTGCCAGCTGGGATTACAGTCTCCAGAAGGGATACTGATGTTCTCCTGTTTCTGCAACTGCACAGAGGACGTACCTTCCAGCATCTCTTTCTTGATTTGGTAGCAAAGCAGGCTTCTGGTGATGGTAAACCCGTGACTCAGATACAATTTCTTTGCTCGTTCATTTGTATCGATAACTTCCAGGAAGAAGGAGTTGAAACCACGTTGCTTGATATGTGCAAGCGTAGCATCGATCAATTGGTGGGCATATCCATTTCCTTGATAGGAAGGAATGATACCCGTTCCGGCGTCATATGCGTTTGTTCCCCTGATTGCGACCAGGATGAACCCCACCAGAGTGCTACCATCAAAAAGACCGATAGAGTCTTCAGGGGAGTACCCCAGGGCATGGAGATGTGCTTTCAGTTGTGCCTCGCTCATATGGATGGGAACCTCATAGTTGCTGAAGGCTTCATTGAAGACCTGCGTAAGTGTTTCTATGGATATGTGGGTGAGAGGGGATGTTACCACCAGCGTTTCCTCCAGAAATAGTATGCCATGGCGAAGACCACCAGCATACAACACACCAACATTCCGTAGAACCCCCATCTATAGGTTGCGAGGGGCATGTATGAGAAATTCATCCCATAGAGACCGGTCAGAAAGGTCAGGGGGATGAATATGGTGCTGATAATTGTCAGTACTTTCATGATGGAGTTCATTTTTGTATCGAGGCTGGAGAGATAGACTTCCATGACACTGCTGACTGTTTCCCTGAGCATCTCACACTCTTCAGCAAGCCATAGAGCATGGTCTTGAATGTCGGTGAGCAATATCTTGGTATTCTTATCCAGGAAGGGATGTTCCACTCTGATCATGGTGGCGAGGATATCCTTCAGGGGGCTGGTCATCCTCCTCAGTGAGAGAATCTTTGCCTTATGCCTGTGTATGGTAGGAGCATCGGTGGAACTCGGAGAGGTAATCACAAGCTGTTCCAGCGCATCGGTCTCATTCTCCAGTTCATCAGCTCTCACCAGGTATTGGTCAACGACCCGGTCGATGAGTGTGTGGAAGAGGACGCTGCTGTCTCCTCTTTGCAGCTTGGTCTGCGGATCTTCCAACTGACGTATGGCAGGGAGGAATACCTCACTTGCATACTCTGTGATGGAGAGCACCCAATGCTTCCCCAGGAAGAGGGAGAGCTGTTGGTCTTCGGTGGTTTCCGTTGGAAGAATTCTCAGCGTGATGGCGAGATACTGCTCATAGCTGTCGAGTTTCAGGCGTTGATCGGTGGAGAATACATCCTCAAGGCTGAGGGAGGAAAGGGAAAAAGCCTTCGCAACCTCGACGATGGACATGATATTGGACAGTCCACTTATTTGCACCCAGCAACGTTGGTTCTCTTTCGGTAGCACAAACCCTTCTGTCAACTCATACGATCCAGATGAGTAGAGGTGAGTGCGAATTCTGGTCGCCTCGGGTTGCCCGTCTCCCACAAAGACCAGGGATCCAGCAGCCAGTCCTTCCTTTTTCTTATGGAGGGGCTGGCGAGTTTGGTGCGTGTGATGAGGTTTCATTGTGTTCTCCTAGAGTGCGGTGAATCCAAGAACCAGAAAGAGTTGGGCGAGGATGTAACTTCCCATTATACTGGTATCATTTACGTGTTTCATTGCAAGACTGTCCATACCGATCATGGTATCGCTTAGTATGAACAGCAATATTCCCATGATGCAGAGTAGCGAGGCAAAGCCGGTCAACAGGGACGCTAGCATGAAGAGCAGCATTGCATATGCGAGGTATTTGGCAGAACCCTTCTGCTTCCCGATCAGGCGATACAACAGGCTGTAGGGAATCATAAGTCCTGAAAAAGCAATGGCTGCGAGAATCCAGTCCACACCCAACAATAGGACGTGGATGCCGTAGAAGATATGGCACACTGCAAAACTTGCCATACCCCATATAAAATGGCTTCCTTGATGCCCCTTGTTCAACAAGGCATCCCCGATGGTGGCAAAGAGAAGTGCAGCGAGAAGCAGGGGATAGTTCCCCTGTTGTATGAGAAATAGCATCAGGGTTGGCATCAACAGAACTTTTGTCAAATTTCCAAGAAATTGGTATCCAACCGAGCGGAAGCTGAGGTGAGCAAAAGAGATGCCAAGGTAAACCAAGAGTATGGTGTTCATATCCATAGGGTAGTGCACTGACCTGTCTTCCTGCAAGAGATTTATTCTTTCGACTATTTTGCCATCATTGTAGAATTCTGTTATAATGCACAGTCATGGCGAAGACAACATATGATGAATCGAAAATTCTTACGCTTAGCGCGTTGGAACATATTCGAAAACGTCCCGGTATGTATATCGGGCGGTTGGGAAACGGTACCCATGTCGATGATGGTATCTACATCCTTCTCAAGGAGGTGGTGGATAACAGTATCGACGAGTTCATCATGGGCTATGGCAGCCGTATCGTCATCCGCCTGAAAGAGAGTGAGGTGTCGGTGAGAGACTTCGGGCGGGGCATCCCCCTTGGGAAAGTGGTCGACTGTGTCTCAATCATCAATACCGGTGCAAAGTATAGTGATGATGTCTTCCAGTTCTCTGTTGGCCTTAATGGTGTTGGTACCAAGGCAGTGAATGCTCTCTCCTCACATTTTCAGGTCACCAGTTATCGTGAAGGAAAATACAGCACGGCTATCTTTGAGAAAGGCGTCCTGGTCAAAGAAAAGAGTGGTAAGTCAGAGGAAGCTGATGGTACTGAAGTACTCTTCACCCCTGACCCGGAACTGTTTGGTGAGTACTCCTATAATGAGGATTTTGTCATCTCCAGGATCTGGAGCTATGCCTATCTGAATACAGGGCTTACAATCAATTACAATAATCGTGCCTATAAATCATCCAATGGCCTGTATGACCTTCTGGATAAAGAGGTGGGTACGGAAAATCTCTACTCGATCATCCACTACCAGAGCAAGCAGCTTGAGTTTTCCTTGACCCATGTAACCGGCTCCTACGGGGAGAACTACTTCTCCTATGTGAATGGCCAACATACCACCGATGGGGGAACCCATCAGAGTGCCTTCAAGGAAGGTATTCTTAAAGGTATAAACGAGTACTTCAAGAAGAACTGGGCACCACAGGATGTAAGGGAAGGGGTGGTTGGAGCCATTGCTGTCAAGATCAAGGAACCGGTATTTGAATCCCAGACGAAAAACAAACTCAGCAATACCGAAATCAGGACCTGGATTGTCAATGAAGTAAAGGACGCCATTGTCGACTTTCTGTTGAAAAACACCACTGAAGCGGAGAAAATCAACCAGAAGATCCTCAACAACGAGAAACTTCGCAAAGAGCTCAATGAGGTAAAGAAGGGTGCAAGGGAGTCTGCCAAGAAGGTCAGCCTGAATATTCCCAAACTCAAGGACTGCAAGTACCACCTGGGGCAGAGCAGCGCACATCAGGAGGAGTGTGAAAGCTCCATGATCTTCCTCACCGAGGGAGATAGTGCCAGCGGAACGATTACCAAGACACGTGATGTCATGACCCAGGCGGTATTCAGCCTCAGGGGAAAGATAGTCAACGTGTTTGGGAAGAAGAAAACGGAAATATACAAGAACGCCGAGCTCTACAATATGATGGTGGCGCTTGGTATAGAGAACGGATTGGAAGGGCTACGGTACGGAAAAGTTATCATTGCAACCGATGCTGATACTGATGGCTTCCATATCCGTAACCTGTTGATGACCTATTTTCTGACCTATTTTGAGGATTTGGTGCTCTCCGGTCGTCTCTACATCCTGGAGACTCCCTTGTTCCGTGTACGGAACAAGACACAGACGGTATACTGTTACAGCGAGAAGGAACGGAACCACGCCACAAGCCAGATAAGAAATGCTGAGGTGACCAGGTTCAAAGGGCTTGGTGAGATAGACCCGAAGGAAT
>NZ_JAEKNT010000233.1 GCF_016406725.1 Sphaerochaeta sp. S2
CCAGTTTCCTTCGGGAATGGTGTATGGGGTTCCGTTCCTGTTCAGTACTGCGAGTCCATGCTCACGAACATAAGCGAGGTCTTGCTCATGACGTACATCACGCCTACCTTCTTCCAAGGCCTTGAAGACAGGACATTGCCATAGAACGAAGTGAACTCCTTGATCGTTCAGCTTCTGCACAAGTTGTTTGGGATCAGGCCAGAGTCCTGGCTCCTCGCCGAAGGTATAGAATGTCGATTCATCACTCCAAGCTTCCACTACCAAGACTGATATGGGAAACCCATGTAGGCGTGCAGCATCCAAGGCTTCACGCACATCCTGCTCACTTCTCCATCGGTTTGCACTTGCCCACTCTCCAAACACCCATGGTGGTGGAAGGGCTACCCCTCCAAGATAGGAGAGTAGCTTTTTCAGAGTTTCTCTGGGTGTCCCGGATGCAATAACGAGAGAGTCTTCAGGAGAAAATGCTCCTTGCAAAGTGAGCTGAATACCATCCCCGTCCCCTTGCGACTCGATGGTAAAGACACGGTCACTCTGTACAAGAAAAGCATACTCATCAGAGAGGAACAACGGCTGAGGAAGATAGGTATGGGTACCCTGCTGAGTAAATACTTCTTCCACTTCGTTTCTTCTGGGGTGTGAGAGGAACTCAACGCGGTCAAAGTGCTCACCTGCTCCCCAGAGATGTGTCCCCTTGAACTGAAGCCGTACACTACTCGGTTCCTCAGCCATAACAACACTCGATGCGTTTGCATCCAAATAGATAGATTTCATCCTTTTACTCCTCCAATTTGGAGACCACTGGCGAAATACCTCTGAGCACCTATGTAGATGATCAGAAGCGGGACTATAGAAATCAGGGAACCGGCCATCAGCAGGTCATATGCCGTCTTGAACTGCCCGGAGAGGGCATTGAGTATGATAGGAAGCGTATAGTTCTTGGGGCTGGTCATGAGAACCAACGGCAAGAGATAGTCATTCCAGGCATCCATGGCGATAATAATCGCCAAGGTTGCGAGGGCTGTCTTGCAGAGCGGGAGAAAGATCGTGATAAATGACCTGAATAATGAGGCTCCATCAATGGCAGCTGCATCCAGGTACGCATCCGGTATGTTCATCATCTGCTGACGCAGCATGAACACCGCAAAGGCCTTAAAGGTATAGGGAAGAATCAAGGCAAACAAGGTATCCACTAAACGCAGGTCGTTCATGATCAAGTAGAGCGGTATGAAAAGAACATGGCTGGGAAGCATCATAGATGCGATGAAAAGCATGAAGAGGAATCCACTGCCCTTGAAGCGAATCTTTGAGAAGGCGAAGGCTGCCATGGATGAGGAGAAGAGTGCAACCAGCACCGCACCAGAAGTTACCACCAGCGAGTTACCGATGGAGCGGAGCATGCCGGTAAGGGCAAAGAGCTTTTCGTAGGCTTGGATGGTGGGTTCCTTCGGGAACCACTCGATAGGAACGACCAACAGTGCTCCCCCACTCTTTAGCGAGGTGGAGATCATCCAGAGAAAGGGGATAATGGCAAGGATACCCAATACAATTGCAAGCAAGTGATAGAAGAAGACTTTCGCATGTATTTTATACATCATAATTGACCCACCTTCTCTCCCCTCGTTTCTGTATGTAGGTAAATGCCATGATAATCACGAAAAGAATCCAGGAGTATGCGGCTGCGTACCCCATCTTTCCGTATCGGAAAGCATACTTGTAGATACGCTCCACCATAACCATCGTTGCCCCATTCGGCCCAGCATTTCCTTCCTTGGTCATAACCATGACCTGGGGAAAAAGCTGGAATGCATTGATCATGGAGAGCATCGAGACATAGAAGAGCACAGAGGAGAGCAAAGGCAAGGTGATGCGAGCAAATACCTGAGCTTTTGATGCTCCGTCGATTCTTGCAGCCTCGTAGTACTCTACGTTGATACTCTTCAAGCCACCGAGGAGAATCATGGCGTAGAAACCCATGTCTTTCCAAATTGAGGCCAGCACAATGGATGGCATTGCCCAGACCTCGCTCTGCAGCCAGAGTGGTCCTTCAATTCCTATGATTGCAAGTGCGTTATTGATCGGCCCGTATACCGGAGAGAGCAACCATTTCCAGATCAAGGAACCGGCGACCCAGCTGGTGAGCACGGGAAGATAGTACACAACCCGGTAGACATTGGCCCCACGATTCGGTGCATTGATAATCAAAGCCGCGGTCATGGACAGGGCAAGCATCAGGGGAAGATAGAGGACAATAAAGTAGAGATTATGGGACAAGGCTCTCCAGAACTCAGCGTCACCCAAGATTGCCTTGCTGTTCTCCAATCCTACAAAGTGCTCTGCAACAAACTTCAGGAACCCATCAGTCAAACGCACCCTGGACATACCTGACCAGTTGGTTACACTCAACATCAGCGAGATAATGATCGGAAGTATGGCAAAAAGAAGGGCACCAAGCAGGCTCGGAAGTAGATAGGGAAGAGCAACTCTGATTCCCCTTCTGCCCTGGATACTCATAAGACCTCCAGAGGCATGGCCAAGAAGGCCATGCCACTTAGTTTGTGGTTACAAAGAAATCTTGGCTTCAAGTTCCTTCTGACATGCATCAAGGGCAGCTTTTGCACTCTGTTTACCGGAGACAATCTGGCCCAAATAACTTTGGATGATTGCCTGCATCTCTGCCTGCTGAATACTTACCGGTGGAGTTACCAGGTAGTCGAGGGAGGCGAATACTGCTTCCCTGTTTTCAGGAGGGGTGATGGAGAGATAGCTGTCAATGATCTCAGGATAGGTTACCGGGGGAAGTTCCCACGATGCTTCAACCCTAAGTTTGGTAGCTTCCTTGCTTCCTGCAAGGAACACTGCCAGTTTTGCAGCCTCAGCGGGATGCTTACTGGTCTCACTCACCACATAGGAGTTGGAGAAGAAGTGTGTTGCCTTCTGTACGTTACCGGGTTCGATGGCGATATCCCAGTCGAATGGGCAATTGGCGGTGAAATCCCCAAAGGCCCAGATGCCGGTCACCAGCATGCCCAGTCGGCCGCTCTTGAAGAGGTCCCAGTCGCCCATGCCTGCCATGTCGGTATCGGTTGGCATGATCTTGGAATCATTCTGCCAGCCTGCCATAAGCTTTGCTGCCTCAACGTTCTGGGGAAGATTGACGGTAAAGGCTGTTCTCTCAGCATTCATCAAGGATCCACCATTCTGTGCTGCTCCCTTGTAGAATTCATGGAAAGACAAGGGTCTATAGAAACCCCAGATATTCTCACCGAGGGCCATGATCTTCTTGGAGGCAACCTCAACATCCTTCCAGGTCCAGTCAGCTGTGGGGTAAGCCAGGTTTGCCTGGTCGAAGAGCGCCTTGTTGTAGAACAGGACCACATTACTGAATGAGTTTGGTACGCCGTACTGCACTCCCTGGTAATTGAAGGCATCAAGGGCGGTCTTATTGAAACCGCTGGTATCCCCAAGTAGCTTCGTTACATCTGCTAGGGCACCTTCGCTTGCGTAGGCAACAAAATTCTCATAGTTGAGTTCGAACACATCTGCTGCATTGCCCCCAACCACCTTGCTCTGGAGCTGGGTGAAATAATCATCGTAACCAATGGTCTGTAATTCGACCTTGATCGTTGGATTCTGCTTCTCGAACTCTGCAATCATTCCCTTAAGGGCTTCTCCTGAGAGTGTAGCTTCTGAACCGGAAAACTGTTCCAGTTTCAATGTAACAGTGCCCTGAGCAGCCTCTTTTGTTCCTGCAGAAAAAGCAGGGAGCAATACGAGAACCAGAACAAGGGCGAGTGAGAGAACGTTTCTCGTTGTTTTCATTACAACAAACCTCCTGGTACAGGCATCTTCATTTCTTGTCTGTACAAACCGCTTCGAACTCACTACAATTGGATTTGCAGTGATACACCAGTATGACTCATCCGATGATCCGAAGCCCCGCACGGCTTCGGATTATCAATTTACTACCAACTTCCGTACCGATTCCCGCTCCACCAGGGAGACAGGCAGTACAATATTCGAACTACTTTCCTTCTCTTCTATTGCATCAATAACCAACTGGGCAGCAATACGCGCTTTACTATCCACATCCTGACGTACTGTGGTAAGGGCAGGTTCCATGTTGCTTGCCATAAACCCATCGTCAAACCCAACCACTGAGATATCCTCAGGAACCCTCAGCCCTCCCTTCTTCAGTCCCTTGACCAAGCCAAAGGCAAGAATATCAGCAGTGGCAAAGACAGCAGTTGGTCTATCAGGGGACTTGGCCAAAGCCAATCCCAGTTCAATCCCATATTCATAGGAGATGGTACCTGAGTAGACATATCTGTCATCATGGGACAATCCATTGGCTGCTAGGGCATGCTTATACCCTTTCAAACGCTCTGTATTTACGCCTTCCTTGGTCAAATACCCGGTAGCTATCCCTATGGTTCTATGCCCCATCGAGATCAGGTATTCGGTAGCAAGGAAGCCCCCATTCTCATCATCAATGGTGACTGAGCTGAGCTCCTTGTCCATTCCGTAGGAATCGACAAGGACGGCAGGGATTCCATTCTTCTTCAACCCCTTGATATCCGACTCAAGCTCAACTCCAACGATGACTATTCCATCAAGACTTCTCTTCTGTGCCACATCCAGATAGCTTTCATCGGCAGAGGTCCCGCTGATGAGAATGTTGTAGCCCTTTTTCCTTGCCTCATACTCAAAGTTAGAGAGGAAGGTACCATAGAAGGAGTTGGAGAACATCAGCTTCGTCTCTTTCTCTGTCTGGGGGATCAAGAGACCAAGCAGGTGGGAGTGTTTCGAGGCCAGGGCCCTGGCTCCCAGATTGGGGACATAGCCCAACCGCTTGATAGCCTCTTCCACTTTCTTGATGGTCTGGGGTGCAATGACCTGGTCTGAACGTTTGTTTATGATGTAGGAGACCGTAGCCGTAGAAACCCCGGCTTCCTGTGCGATATCCTTCATGTTAATCCGTTTCGTTGCCATTCATTGCCTCACTTATGCGTTTAAGTTAAGTATTGAACTCATTTACTCATTTGTCAATGAAATCTTTTCCAAGCGGCTACCTTTTGTATCACAAATCACCCGATATCGCTCTCCTTTGTAGGTTACCTTGCTCTCAATCTGCTGCCACGAAGCAGGCAGGGAGGGAGAAGATGAGACACCGCCAGTGAAGCTCAGTCCCATTACCCCAAAGAGCACTGCCTGGAGGAATGCTCCCATCGCTCCGATGTGCAGCCCTTCCCCACTTGTGTTTTCCATGAGCTCCTCAAGGTCGAGGAACATGGCCTGCCTGAGATACTGCTCTCCTGCCTCCCTCAAACCAAGCTTGTAGGCAATGAGGGAATGCATACCCCAGCTTAGGGTGGAGTCATGGCTGGTAATGGGTTCATAGAGCGACCAGGCGTTCTGTGCTTCCTCATCACTGAAGTACTCGGGCAACAGGAGATAGAGCAGCAAGACATCGGGCTGTTTGACTACCTTGTACCGCTGGAGGCGGTCGAAGCAGATCGTATGATAGAGAGCCCTGCCACTCGTCTTGTGGGCTTTCAGATCGAAGGGTTCCTGCAAGAGGAACAGATCATCCTCTAGGTAGGTCCCTTCTTCCTCGCTGTAGGGGATGACAGCCTTGCTGATCATTGCCTCAAACTCAGCTCTTTCCTCCGAAGAGAGAATGAGCTCCCCTCTCTCTGCAGCTGCAAGGGCCAGCTTCATCGTATGCAAGGCCATGCAGGTGGTAAAGGTGTTGTTCTTGGTCACCCCGCCATACTCGTTGGGGCCTTTCACGAAGAGCATCTCATACCGGTCTGTTTGATCAATGTAGGTAAATCGTGAGGCCCAGAACCGTGCTGTCTCCAGGTAGATTTCAACGAGGCTCTTTTTTTCTAATGCATGGTCACCGGTGGCTTGTACATACTGGTCCATCGCCCACACGATATCGGCAGTGACATGGACCTCACACTTTCCGGTATCCCACGATTCACACTGCTCTGAGCCGTCAAGAGCACTCATCCAAGGATACCGTGCCCCCTTCAGGTTCAAGGAAGCAGCATACTCCTTGGCAGATGAGAACGTCTCCACGCGGTAGGAGAGGATGTTCTTGGCGACTACTGGATTGGTGTAAAGGTAATACGGAAGTATGAAGACTTCTGTGTCCCAGAAGTAACAACCTTTATAGCGGCTATGGGTAAGTCCCCTGGCCCCGATGGAACAGCCCTGCTCTGGTTCATTCTGCTTCAGATTGAAGAGAGCCCAGCGAATGGCGCACTGGTCTTCCACGGGTCCATTGAGGATAATGTCATGTTCTTCCCAGAACAGGGAGAGTTCTTCTTCTGATTCCTGGTAGAGTCGTTCATAGTAATATCCTTCCAAGCTCTTTCCTTCCAAACTGACCACTGCCTCCAAGAAGAAGGACGAGCCAGCTTCAAGTACAGTTTCATAGTGCTTCTGGTTACCATCTTCACTCCCAGGGACAGAGGAGTCATAGATCTTGGTATAGGTGAAAGAGAGGGCGTCATGGACACTAGAGCCCTCCATGAATAAGATTCCATTCTCCCAAGAGAAGCGACTCTTCTTCAGTAAAACAAGACTCTCTTCATTCTCTACGGTTTGGTCATCGTTGACGGGGAGGTTCATGACCGAATCGTCGATTGCATCGTCTACAAGTAAAGCAAGCCGATTCTTTGCCTTACAGACAAATCGGTGACCAACCAGGTCCTTCTCTTTAAAAGAGACCAATCTGGAGTATGTACAGGAATACTGATCGGTTTCCCAGGTACGGGTCACGACCCCTCGCTTCATGTCCAGTGTTTGCTTGCTCCCAATATTTGAGAGTGGTACTGAATCAATAAAGACTGACAAGCGTAAGGGGTCGGGCAAGTTGACCATGTCTGTGATGCCGCTCTTGATGTACTCAAACCCCCTAGCCTTGTAGACTCCATGGTTCTCGCTTGTATAGGTATCGCCGGGTAATACTGCCCTGAGGCCGAACCTTCCATTGCCTTGGTAGAAGATACTTTGGCAGAAGCGTTCATTCTGCTGAGTTATGTCTGTTTCAATCTGCCAAGGCAGGTAGGTATTATGCTTTCCACTTTCCACGTGCTTTCATCTCCCCGATGAGGACATAGGCGAGGTATCCAGCGCAGGTGGCAAATGCCTCACCTGTACTCGCGTACCCGCTGTGCTCATCAATGCTTTCACAGGCGATGCCATGGTCCATTGGCGCATGCAGGAGCTTTTGGATAGCAGCTTCTGTATGCAGGACCCTGACTTCATTCGCCAGACTCAATATCCAGGGATGAGGTGCATGCGGACACCCAATCGCAGCAAATTTGGTTCCTGCAAATGAATATTCATAGGCAGGGTCGGTGATGGTAGAGACCGTGTTCAGGTACACTTCATCTGAGAGGGAGGTAATACTGAAGAGTGGGAGGAGCAAGAGACTGCCAGGTGGCTCGTCATAAATGTCATAGTTCCCGTTCCCATCGGTAGACCAAACGTACTGTCTCTTGCCATGGTGGTCTTTAACCAAGTGCATCTCGATCGCACGCTTCACAGCTTCTTCTCTTTCTGTCCAGTGGGAGGCCTTCCCGTTCCAATTCCAGGAGGCAAGGATGGAGAACACTGCATGGACCAAGGCATTGTTGTAGGTAAGCAGGGGGTAGACATGCATGTCATCGGTTGGCTGGAGGAAGGTCTTATAGAGTCCTGTTTCAGTCTCAACTGCTTCCAATTTACCGATGATGCGATTGGTGAGGGACTTGATATCACTATCTTCCAGTATTGGCTCAGAAGTCTTCTTGATATATGCGTCGATGGCAAGAATGGGGGCGCAGAGCTCATCGAGCTCGAAGCCTGGTTCAAGGATTGTTCCATCAATGTACCTGCTGTGGATCCCGACGTTCCGCTTCTGCCGGGTGGAGACGTAGTAGAGCATTTCCCGTGCAAGTGCCTGGTCAACTTCCAGGATTGCAGGAAAGGACCAGAGCAGTGAGTCCCGGTCCCAGTAGGCTGCGCTTACGTAGTAGCGCGGGCTTCTGCTGGTCACCAGGACGAGCTCCTCGGAGTCGATGGTTCTTCCAGTTGCGTAGTGGATGGAAAAGAGCAGGTTGCTGAAGAGGGTCTTGTCCATCTCTCTGTCACCGGTTGGTCTGATGATGGAGTCCAGATAACAAATTTGCTCCTGGTAGAGGGCTTCTACTCCTTGCCGGGAAAATTCCCGTGCACTGGTAACTGCCGAGACTTCCTCAAACCCTACTCCCCAGTAGATGGCAAACTGTGCATTTCCTAAAGCAGGAACTTCCAATGGGGAATCCATGGTGAAAGAGATAGAAGGATCTTCGCAAAAAACCCAATCACTGCTGCTAGAGGTAATCGGGGCAAGCGCGAGGACTGGGAATCCTGATCGGATGTCAAAGCAAGGACAGTCTGACCAGTTTGTCTTATATGCGTGCATGCTGCCTTCGAAGGGTTTGCTTTCATTAACGGTATGCAGGACTTCAGCAATTGAGCCTGTTAGGGTAATCCTTGCATCAAGGGACTGCTCTGTTTTGTTCTGTATCGTAATTACCTGCACAAAGCCTTTTTGGTCTTTCGGGGAAAGGATCTGATAATTAGCGCTATAGGAAGGGGTTTCCGAAGAGAAGGTCGGGATCCAGTATCGGTCCTGGGTGTATGATGAGAATTCTGAAGGAGTTCCGTTAACAGAGAGTCCGAGGTGAAGGAAGGGCTTCTCCCCTCCCCGAAATTCGATCATGCCACGTTGAGCCATGGAGAGGACGTTAATGCTGAGTACGTCACTGTTCTCTTCTATTTCAGGGATTGCTATGTATTCATTACCGGTACAGATCATCGGGAACCTCTACTTATGCGTTTAAGTAATTATTAGAATGGAAGAAAGGTTCTGTCAAGGGAAAAGAGAGGAAAGTCTTATGCAATCTACATAATCATTTTACCATTATACGATTTCTCTATCTGGCACCGATACATGCTTCAGTATGTTTTCACACCATGTGTCGAGTGTATTTTCAACATCTTGGTCTTTTATATCTCTTAAATGAGCAAGTGAATGCGACTTATTTAGCAAATAGATAAAACACAGAACATCTTTGGCTGTCCTTCGCTTTTCATCTTCAGAAATGAGACTAAAAAAGTTCAAGTCATCCATTGATTTCACTCGCTCCTCTTTGTGGCTACCTCCATGAAGAACAAGACGATACATAAGATTCTCGAAATAGACTCCATATCGCTCATCTGCAAAGGACAATATAATAGCCTTGTCTGTGGATACTTTATCAATTGCCTTTTTATATTCAAATGTTGAAAAAGCTTCTAGGACCTGCCGTATCATATTCCCAATTACAATCTCATATTGTGGTTCAGATTGACCTACAGCGTAATTGAATACGTTTTCCATTAGCTGAGTATATTCATGTCTATTATTGTATAGAAAAGATTCAATTGAGCAATTTTTAAGTTCATAACCATTGAATTTCAGTTTGTTAGGATATCCTTTGTTACAACAAGATTTAATCAACTCTTCGAATACCTTATACAAATCATAACAGGTCATCAAGTCATGAGACATAACAAGCGCCTTGGTATTCATATTTCCTTCAAGAAATAATCCAAGCTTGTATTTTAAAAATGAGAGAATGCCAATTCTGTTCTCTCTGTCATAACTCGAAACCGGATCATCAAGGACCAGAAGATACTCTTCTCCATATGCAACATTTGCATCCTGGTTATTGAGAATATGAGTAAAGAAATAGCAAAGACCAATAATATTTCTTTCGCCAACAGACACATCACACGGTTTAACTTTTTTCCCTGCACAAAACAATTTATAAGTTCCATCAATGTATTTAATTTCCAATCTATCCTCAGAGAAAAAGATATACTTAAGACATTTGTTAATTTCATTTATCGCCAAGTGAATATTTTTTCTTTTAGCGTCAAGGTCATCAATCGCCTTAATCTTTTTCTTGAGTTGTTCGTCCCTATCATGTAAGCATTTTTCTGCTAACCTTTTTTCCTCCTGTTGTTTCTCCAGATGTTTAACAGACGATTCGATATCATAATATGCAATTTCTGCGTTAATGCGATTTAACTCCCTAGCAATAGGTGCTGTGCTCTTCGATTTCTCATTATGCACTCTCTTCTGATCGGCCAACTCTACCAAAGCTTTTTCCAATTTTTTCGAGCAAACCCCAATATCAATAGTCTCATGCGTAATCGGTGAATAGGGATTGTTTTTTTTCTGATCAAGAAGTTCACAGGTCCTTTCTACTGATTGATTTATCTCTTCAATTAATTCTAAACAATACTCATATCCTCCTATATCTTTAAATTCTGAAAAATCGAATGAGAGAACGCCAATCTTTTTTTTCTCCAATAGACCTTGATGTTGTTCAACCTCTTTACTCAGAACTTTTTCAATACTTTTTACCAAATCGGCTTTATAATTCGGAGCAATGTTTTGAAGACAATAAGGACAAAAGGAGGTATCTTCCTTCCTGAAGACGATTACTCGCTCTGTCATCTTAGCACTTCCCTCATCTTGAATGAGATTGAAGAGATATCGCTCTCGTTCAGAAAGTGCAGGCTTTTCTATTTTCTTGGCAAGGAGATTCGCTACTTCTTGA
>NZ_JAEKNT010000234.1 GCF_016406725.1 Sphaerochaeta sp. S2
AAATTGCCCCCTTAGAGAATGAACTTGGAGAGGTCCTGATCCTGGAGAACATCACGCAACCGTTCATCAACGTATGCTGCGGTGATGGTGATGGTCTGCCCTGAAAGCTCATCTGCACTGAAGGAAAGTTCTTCCAAGAGCTTCTCCATGATGGTGAACAGTCTCCTGGCACCTATATTATCATTCGTTGCATTCACTTCATAGGCTATCTCACTGACTTTCCTGATGGCTGCATCATCAAATATGATCTCCACACCTTCGGTCTTAAGCAACTCATGATACTGCATGGTCATCGCATTAGCAGGCTCTGTAAGAATCCGGTAGAAATCATCAGCACTCAGGTCATCCAATTCAACGCGAAGCGGGAAACGTCCCTGCAACTCAGGTATCAGGTCACTGGGTTTGGAGACATGGAATGCACCACTGGCAATGAACAGGATATGTGTGGTATCGATCACGCCCCATTTGGTGGAAACACTGGTACCTTCAACGATGGGGAGAATATCACGTTGTACACCTTCCCTGCTTACATCAATGCTGGAGGCACCACCGCCGCTCTTGGCGACCTTGTCGATCTCATCGAGAAAAACAATCCCCATCTGCTCGACCCGCTCCTTGGCCTCATCAATGGCACGGTCATTATCAACAGCCTTTTCAGTCTCTTCTTCGGTAAAAATCTCCCGGGCACGTTTTACGGTCAACTTTCGGTTATGTCCACGACCATTCCCAAAGATTGAACCAAGGCTCTGCATTGCGTCCTGTAGCTCTTCCATGTTTGGCTGACCAAGGACCTCAATTCCGACCCGCTTCCTGCTCTGGACATTGACTTCTATCTCACGGTCATCAAACTTACCATCCCTGAGCATCTCCCTGAAACGCTCACGGGTTGCCTTCTGGCTGTCGGTGAAGCTGCTGCCTGCCGGCACCACATCACTCTTCTCCTCACCCTTTGCCTGGGGAAGCAACATATCGAGCAGACGCTCTTCAACCCTGCTTGCCACCTTTTCCTTCTCAGCCTCGGCTAGTTCAGCTTTTACTTGCTGGACAGCGATACTCATAAGGTCCCTGATGATCGATTCAACATCCCGTCCGACGTACCCTACCTCAGTGTACTTGGTAGCCTCAACCTTGATAAAGGGAGCGTTGGACAGCTTTGCGATACGCCTAGCTATCTCGGTCTTTCCCACTCCAGTGGGGCCGATCATGATGATGTTCTTGGGAGAGACTTCATCCCTGATTTCCTCAGGAAGCCGTTTCCTGCGAGTCCGGTTGCGAATCGCAACTGCTATGGTTCGCTTGGCCTTCTGCTGGCCAATGATATATTTATCTAGTTCTGAAACAATCTGAGAAGGCTTGAGCTCATCAAGCTTCCTGCTTGCTGAATATCCCATATGCTTATAGTACCTCTACGTTAATCTGATCATCTGTGTAGATGCAGACAGATGCTGCTATCTGTACACTCTTTCTGGCAATCTCCTCCGCTGACATGGTGGAGTCTGCCTCCAAATATGCCAATGCAGCACTGAGTGCGTAGTTGCCCCCACTTCCAATGCCGATCGCATCCCGTTCGGGGTCGACCACATCCCCTGCTCCATTGATCAGGAAGATTCTCTTCCCATCGCTTACAAGCATCATTGCCTCGAGCTGACGCAGCTGTTTATCGGTTCTCCACTGCTTTGCCAGTTCCACTGCAGAGCGGGTCAAGTCGCCATTGTACTGCTTCAATTTTCCCTCAAAAAGTTCAAAGAGGGTGAATGCATCGGCAGTTGTCCCAGCGAAGCCGGTAATTACCTTCCCGTCATATAGTGTTCGCACCTTATGTGCGTTTGACTTCAAAATCGTATCTCCTGCAGTGACCTGTCCATCGCCAGCTATGGCGACATGTCCGTTTCTTCTCACTGCGACGATGGTTGTTCCTTTAAAACTACTCATGTTGCTCCCTTCCATGGGGGTGGCAGGATGCGTAGACCCGTGCCAGCCTCTCTTTCGATACATGGGTGTAAATCTGGGTGGTAGAGATGCTGGCGTGACCAAGCAATTCCTGTACCAATCGGATATCTGCCCCGTTGTCCAGAAGATGGGTTGCATAGGTATGCCTCAGTACATGGGGCGTAAATTGTTTCTGCCACCCAAGCCTTCTTCTATATGTACCAAACATACTACCAACAGTGCTCATCGGCAACTGTTTTCCCTGTATTGAACAGAACAAGAAGGGACAATCGAATCGTTCTCTTTTCAGGCTCAAATACGTTTGCAAGACATTCCTGCAATGGTTGGTGAAAAAGACATAGCGGCTTTTTGACCCCTTTCCCAAAACTCGTATACGTCGTTTATCCCATTCAATTGACTCTTCCTTGATGCCAAGCACCTCACTGATTCTGCAACCAGTGTCATAGAGCAGGGTAAAGAGTGAAACTGAGCGAGCAGAGCGGAAATCATCACAGCTCTGGCTGAGCAACTGTGCCACTTCCTTGACAGTAAGAACAGTGGGAAGGTGGTTCTCTCTCCTGTGTGTTGCCACGAGCGAAAATGGGTTTACTGAACATACCCCACGTTTACACAATGAGGTATAGAATGTCCTTACACAGCTGATCTTCCGGTTCACTGTTGTCTCACTGTAGTGGTTTTCGAATTTCAGGAACCGAAGATACATCCTCCCATCCTCCCTGCCAGCCTCTTTCAGGCCAATCCCAAGGGAAGAGAAATAAGCTGACAGCTGTTCCAGGTCCCTCCTGTAGGCAAGCAGAGTATGGTCACTGAGATTGCGGATCTGTTTCTGGGTTTCCAGGAACTCCTGGATCAAGGGTTCATGCATACTCTAGACTATACCATGCCCGTCCAAAACGGTACAACGTACCCGCTCCCCCTCTTCTCTCTTCCACCTTGCAGGGACTCTCCCAAGAAAGGATGGAAGCGAGATCACGGAAGGAGGCAACATCAGTGGCGCCCATTTGTGCAAGAGAGGCAATGCCTCCATCCAGTGAGCCACCAAAGAGCCCATCAGTGTGGACAAATACGTCCTTTCCCTGATCCAATGCAGAGGTGGCACAGTGCAAGCATCCGCTTTTCTCAGGGGACTGTATAACCATCGTTGCATTCCCAATCGCAGTCGAGAGCATATTACGGCTCAGGCAACGGGAAGGGAAAGCTGCATCATCAGGTTCATAGGGGGAGAGCAATGAGACGAACGGTAATGCATGATAGGCCCTGATGCGAGGTGTCGCCAATCCACAGTCACAGATGACAAATGCATTGACTTTCAGGTCCCCGCTGGCATAAAGCGCAGTCCTATCGATCCCTCGGCTGTTGCTTGTCACCAGAGTGGTGTTGTTTGCACAGGCCTCCAGTGCAAACCGGTATGCTCTCTGGGCGCCGTTGCCATCCGGATAGCGGGTTCCGCAGAGGGTAAGCAGATGGGAAGATGGGTCAGGCAGAAGATTATTGTACATAAGCCTGAATGGAGGGTTCTCCATCTGGTAAAGCGCGGATGGATACCCATCCATTCCCCAGAAACAGACTTTGAGTGATTGCTCTTCATTAAGAAACCTGAGCATCCGCTTCACCCGGGCCATGCTTGCTCCACGGTTTACGAGTTCCTGCAATGTAACACCAGAATGAGCCAGCGCTATCCTCTTCTCACATGAAAGAGGCAGGAGACTGAGTGCCAGTAGTATTGAAAGTTTCATATCTCCTAAAGGCAGGGAAACAGGAGACTTGCTTCAAAACCGTTCAACGACCACCTTGATAAGCAAGAGGGAGAGTACCAGCAACATGACCGGTTTTACCACCTTCTGCCCGATTCTCAATGCCAGGTGGCTGCCGATGTACCCACCAATGATGGCGCTGATGGCACAGGGAATTGCAATGGAGAAATCAATTACCCCATGATAGAGAAACATTGCCAAGGCTGCGATATTGGAGGCAAGGTTCACTATCCGTGCGGTTCCACATGCCTTAAGCAGGTCCAGACCAAGCACAGCGGTGAAAATGATGGTAAGGAACATTCCCGTCCCTGGCCCAAAGAAGCCATCATACATCCCAACGACCAGACCTGTGATCCCACTGAGGGATAGGGTGAAAGCCTTTCCCCTCGGTTGTGCTTTTCCGAAATTCGGGTTCACCAACATGAATACAGCAAGGGAAGGTACCAGGATGATTAGAAGATAGGAGAGATAGGTCGAGGCATATTGTGTTGCCAGGTAGGATCCATAGGAAGAACCTATGAAGGTTGTCACGATGGCAATCCCCCCTACCAGAAAGCTGACCTGCTTGTTGGCCAGATACTGGATGGTCGCAACCAGTGTCCCACTTGCAGAGGCAAATTTATTATTCCCCAGAGCGGTGGTTGGAGGAAGCCCCACCGCTACATAGGCAGTCAGGGTTATCAGGCCACCACCACCAGCGATGGCATCCACAGCAGAGCCGAAGGCGATGATGGGACAGAGAATCCATAATACACTCATGCTTACTCCTCACTCCCCTGCTCGTCATGGTAGGCATCATATG
>NZ_JAEKNT010000235.1 GCF_016406725.1 Sphaerochaeta sp. S2
CTGCATAGATATCCTTGACGGTCTGCTTCTCGAGACGGAAGGAGGCTTTCTTCAGTACAATCTCCTTGTTTCTCCGCACATAGTATATGGCTATCGCGGCAGAGACATGCTGGGCAAAGACTGTGGCTATCGCGGCTCCCATGACCCCCATCCTCGGCATCCCAAACAGGCCAAAGATCAGGATAGGGTCAAGGATGATGTTTACAATTGCCCCGGTACTCTGGATGATCATGGGGTGGAATGTATCGCCTGTTCCCTGCAGGATCCTTTCACAGGTGATGTCGATGAACAAGCCAAGTGAGAAGATCAGGCAGATGGAGATATACTGGTTTCCCATGGCAATGAGTTCTGGGTCATTGCTGAAGAACTCAACGAAGGTCTTGGAGAAAAAGAGGCCTAAAAGCGCAAAAAATCCCCAACTGATCACGGAGAGTGTGAGACCATTTCCTGCAGCTTTTCGAGCAGCAGATATGTCCTTTGCCCCGAGTTTCCTGGAAAGCAGTGAGTTTACCCCCACAGAGGTCCCGACACTTACTGCGATGAGCAGGTTCTGCATAGGGAAGGCAAGGGTAACAGCAGTCAGCGCTTGCTGGCTGTAGTGAGAGACAAACATACTGTCTACAATATTATAGAGTGCTTGCACCAACATGCTGAGCATGATGGGAAACGACATGGACAGAACAAGGGTGGGGATCGGTTTGACCCCCATTTTATTTTCTTGGACAGGTTGCATGGGTATTCCTTTCAGATTCTGGTACAGTCATACCATACCATACAAGCTTAGTAAAGCAGGTTGTCAGTTGGTCTTCTCGAGGAATGCCTCCACCTCCTTCTTTCCCTTCTCCTCATCAACTTGCCTGAGCAGGATATACCCACCAATGAAGAGCAAGACCAGTGAGACAATTCCATTTCTGGAGTCTCCGGTAACCAATGTGACAACTCCCATGAGCAGTGGACCGATGATTGCAGCAAATTTACCGAGCATATTGAAAAAACCAAAGAACTGGGCCGACCGTTGTTTCGGGATAAGGCGAGTATAGTATGACC
>NZ_JAEKNT010000236.1 GCF_016406725.1 Sphaerochaeta sp. S2
GCACTACGCTCTGCAACTCAAGGCAGGGGAACCTTTTCGATGGAGTTCGACCACTACGCGCAAAAAAACCGCTAATGGTATTGAAAAACATCGAAACGGCATGGTACCAATCTTGCGAAGTTGTGACAAATATGCCTAGAATGTATTGAAAGCGGTGTAAATACTACACCGTAGGAGGTAATTTACACGCTTTTCGATTGTTTTTACATTGCAATTTCATAAGAGGAGTACAACATGGCTAGAACCTACAATTTGCAGGACATTTTTGCAAGGAACCTAAAGGAGCGCAGAAGAAAGCTCTCCCTGACCCAGGCTCAATTGGCTGAGAAGATCGGCGTTTCCACCTCATTTGTGACAGAGATCGAGACTTCAAGGAAAGCACCTTCCTTCTCCACCATAGAGAAGATCAGTGCCGCGTTGGATGTACCCTGTTGGACATTTTTCTGCGAGGACGGTGACAAGCTTCCCAATGATGTCACTGTCATGGACCAATTCGCATACAAGCTAAAACAGGACATCAACCACATCATCGATGTGAATGTCAGCCTGACTCGTTAGGCGAGACACACAGATTATTCTCACGCATGTACCGGCGGACATCCTCTGGAAGGAGGGTGTCTGCTTTTTTGTGCCCAGCGGTTGAGCGCTGAAACAGAATTCTTTTGACATATGAGTTGATGGGGCGTACCATACATGCATGCGTTCTAGATCAGCATATTGTGATCAAAGGAGGAAATATGAGCGTTGTCAGCAATGATTTGAGGAATGTCGCCATCATCGGCCACAACGATACCGGGAAAACCACGTTGGTGGAACAATTGTTATTTTATGCCAATGTGATTTCCCGGGCAGAGAATGTCTCCAGTGGAAAGACCGTAAGCGATTACACGGATGAGGAAATTTCCCATAAGATTTCCATTCATGCTTCCCTCGCCTCCCTGGGATGGGAAGGAAAAACCCTGAACATCATCGATACCCCGGGAACTGCAGGGTTCATCGGTGAGACCATCTGCGGATTCCGCTCCTGCGAATCAGCAGTAATGGTAGTTGACGCACGTGATGGTGCCCAGATTGAGACCATTAAGCTCTGGCGTCATCTTGATCAACGCAATAAACCACGGGCGGTATTCATCAACAAGATGGACCGGGACCGTGCAGAATATACACAAGTACTTGAGAATCTTCGAGAAACCTTCAAAGCCAACTTTGTCCCCGTTGTCATTCCAATCGGCAGCGGCAAGGATTTCAAGGGTGTCATCAATCTGATTGAGGACAAAGCCTACATGGTGGGCGATGATGGAAAAGAAAAAGAGGCTGAGATCCCTTCGGATATAAAGGAGTTCGAGGAGCAGTATCACAACGACCTGGTGGAAAATGCCGCTGAGGGAGCTGATGATCTCATCGAAAAGTATTTTGATGAAGGAACCCTCTCCAGTGAGGATATCAGGCGCGGGCTACGTGAAGGCATGGATGACAACCGCGTCATCCCAGTATTCTGTGGTGCTGCTGAGCAGGGAAGCGGAATGGTCAGCTTGCTCAATTTCATCAGAAACAACTTCCCCAAACCAATCGGCAAATTCGATTGGATCGTCAACGAAGATGGTAGTGAGTCTGAATTTGCCATCACAGAGGAAGGACCAGCAGCAGCAGTGGTCTTCAAGACAACCATCGACCAGTTCAGCGGAAAATTGAGCTTCCTTAAGGTGCTTAGGGGTACCATCAAGGGAGATACAGAACTGTACAATCCGCATCTCAACAGAAAAGAACGCTCTGGCAAGGTCTACCGGCTTGTCGGCAAGAAACTTATCGAAACAGACAGGTTGGTCGCAGGAGATATCGGAGTCATTGCAAAGAGCAACATCGCCTCCACCAATTCAACCTTGGTGGAAGGGAGTGATACGAAGTTCCAGTTCAAACCACTCGCCTTCCCACAGCCTATCTACAGCCTTGCGATCAGTGCAGAGGACAAGAAGAGCGAAGTGAAGATGAACGAATCACTTCACAAGGTCACCGAAGAGGATCTGACCTTCCTGATCAAGTACAATGAGGAGACCAAGGAAAATGTGGTTGCCGGTATGGGTGAACTGCACCTTAACATGATCCTCGATAAGGTACGGGAGAAGCAGAAGGTCAACATCATCACGAAGCTTCCCAGGGTGGCATACAGAGAGACCATAACCAAGAAAAGCGGTATCGCTGAGTATTCACACAAGAAGCAGAGTGGCGGGCATGGTCAGTATGCACGTGTCCTGATCGAGATTGAGACTTTGGAAAGGGGTGCCTACTACTCCTTCACCAATGCCATCAAGGGTGGTTCAGTCAGCAAGGGATATGTCCCCGGTATTGAGAAGGGATTGCATGAGCTGATGGAGGAAGGATATCTTGCCGGCTATCCAATGATGGATATCGGCATCACCCTCGTCGATGGAAAGGAGCACCCGGTAGACTCCAGTGAAATGGCATTCAAGCTCGCTGCAAAGGGAGCAATGAAAATTGCCGTGGACAAAGCCAAACCTGTCCTACTTGAACCTATCATGCTTCTTAGTGTATACATAGAGAATGATTATCTGGGCGATATCCTTTCTGACCTGAGCAGCAAACGTGGACGAGTACTTGGTCAGGAAGATATGGGAAATCTGCAGTTGGTGAAAGCCCAGGTGCCTCAATCAGAACTACTCAACTATGCAATCGACCTGAAGTCGATGACCAGTGGTACGGGAAGTTTTGAAATGGAGTTCGACCATTACGAGCCTCTCAGTGGAAAACTGGCTGATGAGGTAATCAAGGCCTACAAAGATTCCTTAGCGGAAGAGGAGTAGGTGGTGGACAATCAGATTATTGCTTTTCTGATTGCTTGAGAGTGAATTTGTGGAACCTTGGAAGGGAGCATGCGGCGGCAGGCTCCCTTCCCTCATCTCAGCGTTTCTCCACCCAAACCTCGTTGATCGGATGGGACTTTGCAAGCCCCTTCTGCTCAAAGCGGGTTGTATCCCGCCAGGGGACAGGCGGAGCAAATCCCCCGTGGGGATTCACCAGGGATGGTGTGTTGTCAAACACCTCAAGCATCTGGTGGGCATACTCTTCCCAGTCCGTGACACAATAGATGTACCCCCCCTGTACCAGTTTGCTTGCAAGCAATGAGGCAAAAGGCTGTTGGATGAGACGTCGTTTCTGCTGACGTTTCTTCGGCCATGGGTCAGGAAAGAAAATATGGAATCCTGCAACGCTGTTATCGGGAATCATGGAGCGAAGCACCTCCACTGCGTCGAAACGCATCAGACGCACATTGTCCAGCCCTTCCCGCCCAACGACATCCAAGAGCTTGGTGAATCCAGAGAGGAACACCTCCAATCCAAGGTAATTGAACTGGTTTCGCTCCTTGGCAATACGGCTGGTGGCACTCCCCATGCCAAAACCAATCTCAATAACCAAGGGGTTTTCGTTCCCATACACCTGGGAGTAGTCCAAAAATTCCTGACGAAACGGGATTCCATAGGTTGCGTAATAGCGCTTGACTGCCTCAACCTGGAAGGTCTTCAGATAGCACCCTCTGAGCACGTAGCTCTTGACTGGACGCCTGGCCCCTTCCCTTCTGCTCTCCACCCACTGCAATTCAGGAATATCCTGGAAAATTGTATCTTGTGTAACCTGCATGCAAACTCCTACAGCAACCGCTGCAACTTCTCCATCAGGAACACGGCCTTGTCCTTGAGGGAGACTGCATCAGTCTTCATATACATAATATTCATCTTTCGCATATCCAACCACACACGTTTATTGCTCAGGGCAATGAGATTCATCACCTTGTTCACATTCAGATCTGCAACCTTGCCGAACTCAATGGTGACCACCCCCCTGCGATCTGTCAAATGGATGATTGACAGTTTGCGGCAGATGATCTTTATCTGTGCAATATAGAGGAGATTGGCAACCTCCTCTGGAGGTGGCCCGAACCGGTCACTGAGTTCGCTGCTCAGGGAGTGCAGCTGTTCCTCATTGTTTATGGAGGCTATCTTCCGATAGATGTCGAACTTCACTGAAGGGGCCTTGATATATGTGTCGGGAATGAATCCTGTGTAATCGAGTTCGAGGAATACTTCCTTATCCTCCTCCTTCAGTCCTTCCTTCCTTAGATCCCGGATTGCCTCATCCAGGATTCGGATGTACATATCAAGACCAACCGAGGAGAGCTGCCCGCTCTGCTCGCGTCCAAGGAGATTCCCGGTTCCCCTGATCTCCATATCCTTCATGGCTACCTTGAAACCAGAACCGAGCTCCGTATGCTCACTGATGATCTTGAGCCGTTTCACTGCAATCTCACTGAGGGCACTGCCCTGGGGATAGAAGAGGTAGGCATATGCCTGACGGTCATTACGCCCCACCCTTCCCCTGAGCTGGTAGAGCTGGCTCAGTCCATATCGATCGGCCCGGTCGATGATCATGGTATTTACGTTGGGAATATCGATACCGTTCTCGATGATGGTAGTCGAGACCAAAACCTGTATTCCCTCATGGACAAACCGTCTCATGGTGTCTTCCAGTTTTCGGCTGTCCATCTGCCCATGAGCACTCTCAATGATCAAATCCGGCAACAAGGTCGTCAGTTGCTGGACCACCTCATCAAGGCTTTCAATCCTATTATGCAGGAAGAAGACCTGACCACCCCGATCCACTTCCTCCCTGATAGCCCGCACAATGACATCCTGGTCGTACTCACCGATATGGGTCTCAATGGGGCGGCGGGCGATGGGAGGGGTTGCCAGCAGTGACATGTCCCTTATCTTCAGGAGTGACATGTAGAGGGTTCTCGGAATGGGAGTGGCACTGAGGGAGAGCGAATCAATGCTGTTCCTCAATACCTTGATACGCTCCTTGTCCTTGACACCGAAACGCTGTTCCTCATCGACGATCAGGAGGCCAAGATCCCGATACATGATATCCTTCTGCAGGATACGATGCGTGCCGAACAGTACATCAACCTTTCCTTCAGCAACACTGAGCAGGGTTGCTTTCTGGTCTTTCTTGGGTACGATCCTGGAGAGCTGGGCACAACGAACAGGGAAACTCCCCAACCTGCTGACAAAGTTCTGGTAATGTTGCTCTGCAAGGATGGTGGTAGGAGCCAGGAATGCAACCTGCTTTCCTCCCATGACCGCCTTGAAGGCGGCACGGAAGGCTATTTCGGTCTTTCCGTAGCCAACATCCCCACAGACCAGGCGGTCCATGACCACCGGCTTTTCCATATCATCCTTGATGTCCTCGATACAGGACAGCTGGTCAGCTGTCTCATCAAAGGGAAAGGATGCCTCGAACTGCAATTGCCAATCAGTGTCCTTGGGAAAAGCAAATCCCGGGCTGTTTTGTCGCTTTGCATAGAGCGTTATCAGATGCTTTGCAAGGTCCTCGGCTTTTTTTCGGGCCTTGGCTTTCTTGTTCTCCCAGCTTATGCCACCAAGCTTATCCAGTTTGGGGGTCCCCCCATCGCTTCCGATGTAGCGCTGGACCAGGTTTGCCTGCTCAATGGGAACATAGAGCATCTCGCTGTCTGCATATGCAATCTTGATGAAATCACGTTCACGGTCAAAACTGGAAACCCGGTCAATCTTGACGAATTTCCCCACCCCGTAGTTCACGTGGACTACATAATCTCCCTCATTCAGATCAACGAATGAGTCCAGAGGGGTCGACTGTGTATGCTGCAGGGTTTTTACCACCTGCCTTCTTCGTCCAAATATCTCGTGCTCACAGATGGCAATGATCTTTGTACTGGGGAGGGAGAATCCTCCTGAGAGTTCCATCCTCTCATAGGATAGGAATGGGAAAGCGCTGAGCATCTGGCTCAGACGTTGCAGCTGCAACTGGTTCTCTGCAAAGATGGTCACCTTCCATCCTTGTTTCTCAAAACTCTTGAGGTCTTCCTTGAGCAATGTGAAATTCCCAAAGTAGGAACGGGGGCCCTCGATATCGAACTTGAAGGCACCAGGGGATTGTCCTGCAAGATCCATCACGGTGATTGAATATCGGCAGGAGCTCTGGAAGAGAGGAAAATCGAGCAACAACTCATCCGGTTTGAGCGCATCACGGTCTTCCAGGAAAGCTTGTCTATAGAGTGACTTTGCCTCTAACTGCAAGCTATGGAAGCTGCTAGCAAGCCGCTTGTCCCCGATAAAGCAGAACAAGTCATCGTCATCGAGGTACCCGTTGATCGAGGA
>NZ_JAEKNT010000237.1 GCF_016406725.1 Sphaerochaeta sp. S2
GGCCACATAGGTACCAGTCGGTATTGCTTTCCTTGCAAGGAAGAGTCCATCAGCCCCAACAGAACCGGTAAAATCACAAAGTATTGGACTCTCTTCATCAATGAGGGTAACCTTCAGCCCATCTTTTCGTTCCAAGGCAAAATCGGTGATAAGCATTTTATACGAGGACGGAGAGATATTTACCGATTCCCAAGGGTCTTCATCCACAGCTTTTTCAACAGACCCCTCACCGGTAACCACTGCAATCAGCGTAATTTCGGCTGTTCCACCGGATCCAAGATTACATCCAAGTGAAAGAGAAATGATACTGATCAGAATTCCAAGGCACAGAAAACGAACGAGGCTTCTCACAAGCACCTCCCACGTCACTACCAGGATATCTTCAGTATAAACTGAACTAAAAATCTGACAATATCAGAGATATGTATATTTTCGTAAGTAGCTGTAGTTTTTACCCTAGGAGAAACTCATTCGTGTATATTGAAGCAAGGAGTTTATTACATGTATCTACCGTACCACGGGGCTGGAATCATATTCTGGACAATCAGCGAAACAGGTGAAGTTTCCTTCCTGATGGGAAAACGTTCCATGCCGCCTCAAAACCATAGGTGGTCTTTCCCTGGAGGAACATGGGAGAGAGCAAAAGATGGGTATGATACCAAGGGAAAGATTTCTTACAAAGAGACAGCAATAAGGGAGTGCCAGGAGGAAGTGGGACTGGATGTCCCATCCCCAGGAAACCTGTTCCCTCTCTGGTCGCTTGATGTACCAGGTTTTCACTACCGAGTCTATACATACCGTCTTCAGAAACAGGTAACACCACCCTACATCTCTGAATTCTCTCAGGCAAGATGGGTTACCTTCTCCACTGTCCCCTCTCCTACGGTAACCTTCGTACGGACACAGATCCGTAGGCTGAAACAGCATGTAAAGCACTAGAGATACATACCCAATCATATATGGTTACTGACAGTATTTCTAATTGCGTTCAGGGTATACAAACAAGGAAAAGGACCATCGGTTTTGTAGACCAATGATCCCTTTCTCGACTATTTTTTTTCTATACCTACGGCTTGATGTGGCAGAAGTAGTAGTGGTCCTCAGAGAGGCGCACCATGGGTGGATACTCCTTCTCGCATATCTCACCTACCTGCTTGTGACATCGACCGGCAAATGGACATCCCTTCACCTTCTTTGCAGGATCAGGCAGCATTCCCTCCAGTTCAATGATTTCCTTCTGCTTTGTAGGGTCAACCTCGGGAACAGCAGAAAGCAGTGCCTCGGTATAGGGGTGGTGGGAATTTTCCATCACCTCATCCCGCTTGCCATACTCAGCAATCTTTCCTGCATACATGACCATGATGTAATCACTGAGGTAGTTGATGACATTCAGGTCATGCGATATGAACAAGTAGGCAACATGGGTATCCACCTGTAGGTCATTGAGCAGGTTGAGTACCGATGCCTGGACAGAGACGTCAAGTGCACTGGTTGGCTCATCACAGACAATCAGGTTTGGAGAGATGGAAAGTGAACGTGCAATAGCCACACGCTGCTGTTCCCCTCCACTAAGCTGACGAGGTTTCTTTTCCAAATACTCCTTACCCAAGTCAACCTTCCTGAGAATATCGATGATCTTCTCACGCCGCTCATTCGGATCATTGATGTTTGCAAGCTTCTGCATGGTTCGACCAATGATCTTCTCGACAGTATGGGATGGGTTGAGACTTCGACCAGGATTCTGGAAGATTAGCTGAATGTTCTTCAGCGTCTCCTTGTCCCGTTTGTTCCAGCCAATGGAAATGTCGGTGTCACCGAAGAGAATCCTACCCTTGGATGGGGGGAACAAGCCACTGACCATATGACCGGTAGTGGATTTACCACACCCTGACTCACCTACAATACCAAGAATGGAATGAGGTTTGACTGAGAACTCAATGCCATTGACTGCATATACTTTCCGTCTGCTGCCATAGATCTTATGCAAGTCCTCAACCTTCAGCAAATCTTTCTCACTGTCGAAATCTGGATCATCCTTGCGTAGGGTTGGCGTGAGCCGTACCTTCAGTTTGTCGGGGATATCCTCAGCATATGCGCGATCGCAGGCAGCAAAGTGGGACCCTTCTATCTTCTTGATCCCATATTCACTGATACAGGTATCGTTCTTCTTGTCACACCTGTCAGCAAACGGACAGCCACCTTCATCAGCCCCACGTTTCTTCACATAACCGGGGATGGTGTTCAGCTTCGTCTTTTCCTTCACTACCCCACCTCGGGGCATACAATTGATCAAGGCACGGGTATATGGGTGTACAGGATTCTCAAATATTTGCTGTTTGGGACCGCTCTCGACAATCTCACCACTGTACATAACCACGATATTCTCAGCTACTTTATTGATAACACCAATATCATGCGAGATATAGATCATGGACATTTTCAGCTTATCCCTGAGTTCTGCAATAGAATCAAGGATGACAGCCTCTGTGGTAACATCCAAGGCAGTGGTCGGTTCATCTAGAATCATAAGGTCCGGCTTGCAAAGCAAAGCCATTGCAATACAGATTCTTTGCTGGATTCCACCACTCACCTGGTGAGGATACCTTCTTACAATGCCCTTGGGGTCTCCAAGGTTCATCATCTCCAAGGCTTCAATCGTTGCTTTCCTTGCCTTTGCCTTGTTCAGCTTCTGGTGGTGCATTCCCACTTCATCCAGCTGGAAGCCTATGGTAAGGGAAGGATTAAGAGAGGAGTATGGGTTCTGGAAAACCATGGCAATTCTATTGCCACGTACAGATTCCATATCTTTTTCCGATTTCTCGAGCAAATTATCACCCTTGAAACGGATAGCTCCCTCTACCTCTGCATTACTTGCAAGGTAGCGCATTACGGTGAATGCGAGGGTACTCTTTCCACAACCAGATTCACCTATGATTCCAATCGATTCACTGTATTCCAGATTCAAGGATACATTGTTGACTGCCGAGAAGTTCCCATCAAAGGTGTTAAATCGTACATGGAGGTTTTCAATTTCTAAAATATTATCGTTCATGTATCAATACCTTACTGACAAAGTCAGAGAAAATAGAGATGGCAATCACCAAGGAAGCGATAGCCAAGGCTGGAAACAGAACCGCCCAAGGCGCTTGTGCGATGATCGGCTTGTTCTCGATAACCATCATACCCCAGTCAGGGGTGGGAGGCTGCAATCCGACTCCCAAAAATCCGAGGGAGGCAACCATCATGATTGAATAGGCAAATCGTGCAGTAGCTTCAACAATGATGGGTCCCATGGTATTGGGGAGTATCTCAACAAACATGATGTAGAGATGATTCTCACCGCGAATACGAGCAGCAGAGACATACTCTTGGCTCTTTTCTGTCAAGAGCACTCCACGGGAGACACGTGCTGTAGCAGGTACGAATGCAATGGATACAATGATCGTCAAGCTCGCAATACTGGAATCTCCAAGAATACCAAGGATAACCATGGACAATACCAAGGGAGGAATGGCCATAAGAATATCCATTGCCCTGAGGAACGCTGTATCAAGCTTCCCTCCAAAGTACCCTGCTGAAAACCCAAGTAAGATACCCACCAATGTGGAAAATATGGAAGTCAGTAGTGCGACAGTTAGGATTGATCGACTGCCATAGACAATTCTCGCAAGAATATCGCGGCCAAGCCCATCGGTGCCCAACACATGACCATATTCACCAGGGGAAGCCATCTGATTCTCAGAGTCCATTGCCGTATGCGTAAAGGGAATCATGGATGGACCTACTGCAGCAGCTATCAACCAGAACAAGATGATTGCGATACCAACCATGGCCAGTGGACTTTTCTTCAATTGATACAAGAAATACTTCATTTCTGGCCTCCTTGGTATCTGATCCTCGGGTTGAGATAGCTATACATAATGTCGGTAATCATCGTAGAGAGTGAGTAAATGACGGTTATCAAGAGCACACAAGCCTCAATAAGCGGTACATCTCGTGTCTTGATTCCTGTCATCAGCAATGAGCCCATCCCTGGGAATCCGAAGAGAGTCTCAACTACGACCAGCCCTCCAAACAACCAACCCATATTCATACCAATAATGGTAATAGTGGGAAGCATTGCATTTTTCAACGCGTGTCTGAAAATGACATACTTGCGCGGCATACCTTTCAAGGTTGCTGCCCTGATGTAGTCAGAATTCATAACGGTGATCATGGAAGAACGTTGCATTCTCGAGATATATCCAAACATAACAAACGTAATGGATAATGCAGGGAGAATCACAATGTTCAGGTTCTGCCAAATACTTTCCCCAATGGGAATGACGCTGACAATGGGAAACCAGTCCAACTGAACAGCAAAGACGGTAATAAGAATAACACCGGAAACAAACTCAGGGAGGGCCATTGTAGCCAAACCAAAAAAGGAAATAATTGAGTCTGTCGGTTTCTTCTCCTTTACCCCTGCCAATACCCCAAAGAAGATAGATAGTGGAACAAATATGATAAAGGCGGTCATGGCTAATATTACTGAGTGTCCAACCTTTCTCCAAAGTATGGAGTTGATCGAAACACCCTTCATATATACAGATTCACCTAAATCACCGACAGCTACGCCTTTAATCCATCTTCCATAGCGTTCCAGCAAGGGATCATTGAGCCCCCTTGCCTCACGCAGGGAAGCCACGGCCTCCTCTGTAGCACTCTGGCCCAGAATCATTTGTGCGACATCACCTGGCATGATTTCAACAAGCAAGAAGATGATGAACGACATGACGACCAGGGTCGCAAGAAGCGACCCCAGACGACGAAGAAACATTTCCATTAATCTCTTCATAGAATATCCATGTACTTGTATTGTGGAAGCATGGTAATCGGCTGCCGGTAACCAACAACACTGTCATTGATCGCCACCAGATACGGAACCTGTACGTTGATCAGAGGACCATTCTCATAGAACCATTCCTGCAACTCATGATAGTAACTCATACGCTGATCAGGATCTGCCTCACCTGAAATCTTCTCGATTAGATCGTTGAGAGCAGGTGCATCCAGATGAGACTCATTCCAAGGACCACCGCCCTTGAAGGCAAGTGCGAGCAACATGGATGGGTCAATACGACCACCCCAACCAGTAAGGGAGATGGGAACATTCAACCAGTACTGTGAAAGGTAGACGTCACGAGTATATCCCTTCAGCTCAATATCGAATCCAGCCTCAGCAGCCAATTCCTTAACCGTCTGGCTAAGCTCCTTACCAAATGGGTGGTCAGAAGCGTAGTAGAGTTCAGTGCTCAAGCCATTGGGATAGCCAGCATCTGCAAGCAATTCTTTTGCCTTTGCAATGTTTCTCTCACGCAAGGGAATCTCTTTGTACTCAGCCAAGGCATTCATGATCGGGGTCTCATTATAGTAGACGCCATCGCCCAATTCCATTTTAGCGGTACTACGGGCAATTACTTCTGGATCCATGGCATACTTGAAAGCCAATCGAACGCGGTTGTCATCAAAGGGAGCCTCATCTACACGCATGGAGATGAATCTCTGTTCCTGGTATGGAGCGATGACAGAAATGCCATCAACACCATCAAGACGCTGCTTGATCTCTGGGGTGATGAAGGGAACAACATCTACACGATCAGATTCAAGCATGGAGATGCTGGCATCAATATCGCCTACAAAGTAAATGGCGATCTGGTCAACCTTGGGAAGTCCTTCTGCCCAATAGTTCGGATTCTTCTCAAGCAGTGCTGATTCCTTGGGAACCAACTGGCTCATCATGAAAGGACCAGTACCCATTGGCTTGGTCTCACCATAGGAGTCATAGTCATACTCACTGGAGAGGATTGCCATACTGTAGTCGGTCATCTGATATACAAAAGTCGGGCGAGGCTCTTTGAGCGTTACCTCAACAGTATGATCATCAATGACACGTACAGATTCCATAACCTCGAAGTCAGACTTCTTCAAATGACCAAGGTCAGGATCCTGGGTTCTCTCGAGTGTGAATTTTACATCTTCAGCGGTAAAATCAGAACCATTGTGGAACTTGACACCCTCTCTCAGCTTGAAGGTCCAGACCTTACCAGCGTCGGTTTCCCAGCTTGTTGCAAGCACAGGATCAAGTTCACCGGTTTCTGCATTGATCTCCATCAGATACTCATAGATGGATGAGTTCATGGAGAATACCTGACCATCCCATACACCTGGGGTAATCAATCCAGGGACCTGGTCTGCTACTCGGATCTGTTTAACAGGAGCCGCTTTTTCTGCATCCCCTCCTGCAAATACCATCATGGGTATTGCAAGCAAAAGTACTAGTAATAATGTACGTCGCATAATTCCTCCTCAAAGTTGTTCGAATCTAGACGTTTTCTTGTCGGAAGTTCCCACATTAGGAACCATTTTTCAAAATCATACAGGCCGTTAGTGCAACCAATGCACATAACATAGTTTGTGAAATTCCTGTATCCGACAACTCTATTAAACTATTAAAGTTGGCACTTTGTCAAGAAACATGCTATAATTATTTGCTATTAGCAATCTTTTACCTAATCCAATCCTTTACAATCCCTCTCTAGCTAACGTCTTATCATGACTTCCCTCTCCCATGAAGAACTTTTTTGCGTGCACCCATTCAGTTTTTTTGGGTGATTATCTATGGTATATAAGAATTTCATTAAAAATCATTTTTTGATTTTTCTAGACATATTTATGATTCAATGATAGCTTTTTAGTAGAATTACACCAATGGAATACTGAAAAGGAGAGTCAACATGAGAAAAATCACGATGTTCGTGAGCATACTGTGCCTGACAGCAATGCTCTTTGGGGCTGGAATCAATGAAGGGCAGTTTGCCGACCAAAGCAATGAAGAATATCTTGAGCACTATTTTGGGATTACACTTCCAGACGGTTCGGTCCAAATTGCTTCCTTCGAGAAGGCACTCAACCAACTGAGCGGAACGGAAACTGAAATCAATGAACAGAATGAAATCTTCAAAGCACTTGTTGCTGCAGCTGACCTCACTGAACTGGCCTTGACCTACAGTCCAGAGAAGGCATCGAACAGACTTGCCTTCCATGGCATCAATCGTGAAGTGCCCCAGGAAGTACAACCTTATCTAGCATGTGCGCTTGATGCATCACTGCTCCCCCCCTCCATTGCTGAGGAAATCATGGGTAAATCAACACTTGCCAGCATAACTGCTGCAAATCTACTGATGAGCATTGCAAATGCAAACGGTGTAAGTAGAAACTATATCGGCAATATACAGGATAGCGATATCCTTATGCGAATTTCCAACGCTTTTGACAGTTATACCCTCTTCTCCGACAACAATCTGGATGCAATCGGTGCAGAAGCAGTACAGAGAAAGGCTTCCACCGGATACAACTTGAAGAAGGATGCTGATGATGCACAGTTCCTTTCCTCCCGTACCATCCAGTATGGCCATAGCGATGAAACCCACCTGAAACAGCTTGTCGTTCTACTTGCGAGTGAAGGCATGGATGCAAAACTGCAGATAGAACCAAAAGTCTCCATCTATGAATACCTGCTTGACTGGGGTCCGGTGCCTGAACCAAGTCCCTACTACATGGTTCTGGAAAACAGTGAAGATTTCTATCTTGCCTATGCAGTTGAGTATGATGCGAAATTCGAGTTCGAGAAAAAAGAAGATTTGCTTAAATTTGACCAAATCATCAACACCTATGCGAAGAAAAATGATCAGAATCAAGCAAAGGACAGTAACGTGGCCTTGCTTCGAGGTGCCTGGTGGCAACCGCTGTATAGCACAACCTTCAATGCCGACTCCCAGGCATATCAGGAGATAGTCGACTGTATCCTGATGGAGGACGGATACTCCATTCACCCCTTCTCCCTGCTTGAGAACAAGGACAACCTTATCAACACCCTGGAAGAACTGAGTGGATTGGAAGTACAGGAGAAGGCCTTGTTTGTAAATAATGCCTTTTACCGCTATCTAACCGGTGCAGATTACCAGTAAGATTGCTTGTATATGATAGGCAACCGCCCAAGGGTTGCCTATCTTTACAGAACTGAGATCAGATGGAGGACACTGTTATGATTCCCTACGTACGTCAGAACCAGATATATTCATATATCAAGATGAAGCAGATTGCTTACATCGAAGAGTTGCTGGAATTGACAAACGTCTCTCTTCCAACCGTTCGTCGTGATCTCAAGAAACTGGAGGAAGAAGGCAAGATCATTCTTCTTAATGGAGGCGGAGTAAGGCCAAATGAAGAGGCAGAACACTCAGTAGTAGCCAGACTTGAAGTTAATTCTGAAGAGAAATACCTGATCTGCAGTAAAGCTGCAAAATCACTCGAGAACAATGAATTCATATATCTCGGCCCGGGTACTACAGAAAACTACCTCATTGGGTTTCTGGCAGGCAAGCATTGCACTGTGGTTACCAATGGTATTTTCCATCTTCCGAAACTATTGGAGTACAAGATAAAGACAATTGTTGTTGGAGGGGCCCTCGATCATAGCTATGGGATTACCCATGGTCCAGAAGTATATGGGAACATTGAAAAAATGAATTTCAGTACGTGCATCATTGGTGCAAGTGCAATCTTTAAGGGAGGAGTATCCTCCTTCGACCATGATGTTTCAGTCATCAATCAACTCGTGCTTAAGCGTTCAAAAAAACGTATCCTGATTGCAGATTCCACCAAGTTTTCTGCCTTCAGCCATCACGAATTTGCCAAGGTTGATGACTTCGATTGCATCATTACTACAGAAAAAGCGGGGATAAAAGAAACTGACATGAAGAATCTTGTCATTGCTCATCCCTCGGATTTATAAAGGAACTACCATGCAGCATTGTAGAAAAGCAATTATTGGAGGAACCGGAGTCGGTTCACTAGCCAACTTGAAAGGGCCTTTCATTGTAGAAACAACGTATGGGAATGTAGAGACATACCGTTTTACCCTTGCAGAGGAAGAGATTCTTTTCCTTCCCCGGCATGGAAAAGCTCACAATACACCGCCTCATGCCATCAATTACCGAGCCCAGATGAAGGCACTCCAGCAGGAGGGAATTACCCATATATATGCATTGCTCACCAGTGGATCGATGGATGAATCGATCACCGAGGGTTCCATTGTGGTTATTGAGGATTTCCTCGATTTTACCACTGGCCGGAGCAAGACCTTTTATGATGGACATGACAACAAGGTAGCCCATGTTGATATGAGTGACCCCTATTGCGGTAACCTGAGATCGCTGTTCATACAGGTCGCAGAAGAAGCAGGCACACCAATCCATACCAATGGGGTATATGTTTGTACGGAAGGTCCCCGATTTGAAGGCAAAACAGAGATTGCCATGTTCCAAAAATGTGGAGGCACCTTGGTAGGCATGACAGGTATTCCGGAAATGTTCCTGGCAAAAGAACAGGGAATGTGCTATGCCGCTATCGGCCTGATCTCGAACATGGCTTGTGGTTTGAAAGGTGAGAATCTTGCACATATCGACCACGGCCAAAGGATTGCCCAGGCGAAGGAGTCTGCCTTGCAGATCATAAGCAACATTTTTAAGACAAAACAATTGACCCAGGACCATTGTGGCTGCTCCAATGCAGTCCTTCATTTATAATAATAGGAGGAATGATAAAAAGTCAGTAGGTGGTTACTGAGGCTCTGTCTGAAGGGTGTATCATTATAGATACAAGGTTGGAAGACAGAGTAGGTGCAAGTTCGACATGTTTGATGGTCGTAAGAGGCCGATTAGGAGAATGAAG
>NZ_JAEKNT010000238.1 GCF_016406725.1 Sphaerochaeta sp. S2
GTCTTGCTTATGGCCAAGGAGATGGGAGCAGTGGTACTCGCGGAGGGGGTGGAGACAGCCGAACAGCTGGAATTCCTCAAAATCATTGGTTGTGATTACTATCAGGGGTATCTCTTCAGCAAGCCTGTGGATGAGGATACCTTCATGAGGCAGGTATTCAGGGTAGATGAATAATCGAGTTATAAGGCATGAGCGATTGCGGTTGCCTGTACCATGAGATGTCGTTGCTTTTCCCCTCTCTCTTCCAATCCACTACTCATATCGACCGCATAGGGACAGACGGTTCTGATTGCATTCTCCAGATTGCCGGCATGTAATCCGCCTGCAAGAAATATTGGCTTGTCATAGCTGGAAGCTTGCCTCCAGTCGAACACCTTCCCGCTCCCTCCTTTTGCCCCATCGAGCAAGATATAATCTGCTGTGCTGAATGTGCTTTCAGTGGTATGAGGGTAACAGACCGCCTTGATGATGGGAAGCGAGCAGACTGAGCGAAGGGTCCGCAGGTATGCCTCATCCTCCCTTCCATGCAGTTGTATGAGATCGATGATTCCTTCCTCAGCGATGCGGGAGATGCTTTCAACCGGTTCGTCAACAAATACACCAACAACAGCAATAGCTGCATTCACCCGTTTGCGCAAATCAGTTGCAACCGTTCTGCTTATTTGCCTCCGGCTTGGGGCAAAGACAAAGCCGATATAGTCACAGCCTGCTTCATTGGCCCACTCTATGTGAGCTTCCCTTTGCATGCCGCAGAGTTTGATTTTTGTCATACTTTCAATTCCTGTACGGCCTGTGCTCGGTCGACTCTTCTCATCAGCTGTTCACCTACCAATATTGCAGAGAATCCAGCTTGCTTGAGCAGAATTGCATCCTCTCTTCCCCTGATACCGCTCTCACTGACAGCCGTTACTGAGGATGGGATTGAGTGAATCAAGCGAAGGCTGGTTTCAAGATTGACTGAAAAATTACGGAGGTTGCGATTATTCACTCCTATGATCGTTGCTCCGGCTCCCAGCGCAAGATCCATCTCCACTTCATCATGTACTTCCACCAAGGCATCCATTCCAAGGCTCCTGGTGAGGGAGAGAAAGGAAGACAAGGTATTTTTATCAAGCAGAGCGGCGATGAGCAAAATCGCAGAAGCTCCCAGAATCCGTGATTCCAGGATCTGGTAGGGTGTTATGATGAAATCCTTCCTGAGGAGAGGCAGGGAGACACTCTCTCCAATACTGGTCAGATATGCATCATCACCCAGAAAACGGGTAGGTTCAGTAAGTATGCTCAATGCCGAAGCGCCTCCCGCTTCATACTCTTTTGCGATTGCCGGTGGGTCAAAGGAAGATGCAATGACTCCTTTTGAAGGGGATGCCTTTTTTACTTCAGCAATCACGGCAAGATGGTCACTCTCCAAGGCATGCTTGAATGGGTGACCTTCCAGTACGTTGGAAAATGCACGATTCTCAATACTCACGGTTTGTTTTCCATGGTATCGGTTGGCAGTGCTTGCAGCGAGTGATTGTAGGATATCCATGCTTATTCCTCGTTTGACAGTCTTACAAAGGCCTCAAGTTGCTGTAGTGCTTTCCCGCTATCGATTGCTTCTCGTGCGAGTTCAATGCCTCCTCCAATGGTACTTGCTTTTCCTGCAATATAGAGTGCGCATCCACTATTGAGTAGTACGATATCTTGTTTTGGACCCTGCATTTCTCCACTGAGGATTGAGCGGGTAATTTCAGCATTCTCCTCTGCATTACCTCCTTTGAGATCTTCCCCTCTGCAACGTTTCAAGGAGAACTGTTCCGGGGTGATGGAGTAGTGTGTAAAGGTACCATCCTGTACTTCACAGATATGTGTCTCTCCAGTCAAGGTGATTTCGTCCATACCATCTTCCCCACAGACAACCATTCCCCGTTTTACCCCAAGGTTGGTCATTACCTGGGCCAAGGGAACGATAAGACTCTCATCGTAAACACCCATAAGCTGCAAGGAAGCGCCTGCAGGATTGGCCAAGGGTCCGAGAATATTGAATACGGTTCTGATCCCCAGCTCCTTTCTCACCGGGGCAACGTATTTCATGCTGATGTGGTAATTCTGGGCAAAGAGAAAGCAGAGACCGATCTCATCCAGCATTGCTTTGCTTCTTTGTTCATCGACTTGGATGTTTACTCCCAGTCTTTCAAACACATCGGCAGCCCCACAATCTGAAGAGGCGGCGCGATTGCCATGTTTCGCGACCGGAACTCCCATGCTGGAGATAACAATGCTGCTGGTGGATGAGATATTGAAGGTCTTTAGGTGGTCCCCTCCAGTGCCAACAATCTCCAGAACCGGCAGGTCATGCAGTAGTCGTATACAGTGACTTCTCATGCTCTCGGCGCATGCGGTTATCTCCTCGATCGTCTCTCCCTTCAGGGAGAGGGCAGTGAGAAAACTGCTCATTTGCACCGGGGTTGCCTTCCCCTCCATGATTTCATGCATTACAGACAGTGCTGTACCGTAGGCAAGGTCCTGCTTCATGCTTAGTTGTTTGATGGCTTCCCGTATCATTGTGCTGCTCCTTTGTATGTGTATGCCACTTCGAGAAAGTTTTTCAGCAATGTTTCCCCTCTGGGGGTGAGTATGGATTCAGGGTGGAATTGCACTCCATAGATGGGGTAGTGGGTGTGCTGTATGGCCATTGCCTGTCCATCCTCTGTCCATCCAGTCAAGGTCAGGGAGGGGGGAAGGCTGTCGGCCTTTACTGCCAGGGAGTGGTACCGGCCTACCTTTTCTTCCCTTTCCAGGTTGTGAAAGAGGGGAGATGAGGTGTCTAATACAATCATTGATTGTTTGCCATGGTAGAGTGTCTCTGCATAAGAGACTGTAGCGCCAAATGCGGTGGCGATCGCCTGATGACCCAGACAGACACCAAGTATGGGAACTGTTGGGCCAAGTTGCTGTATAAGGCTGATGATGATTCCCGCTTCCTGGCAAGTTCCGGGGCCTGGGGAGATGATAATGGCCTGCATGCCAAGTGATGCAATCTCCTCTACGGTCATGACATCATTACGGACTACCTGTATATCCGGTTCCAATGCCCCTATCATCTGGTAGAGGTTGTAGGAAAAACTGTCGTAGTTATCAATCAATAGGATCATAGG
>NZ_JAEKNT010000239.1 GCF_016406725.1 Sphaerochaeta sp. S2
ACCAATCCCTCCCCGATCCAAAGTGGCTGACGCAGAGAAAGTGAGACCGATGGCGTCTGTGTCCAGGCATCTTTCATACTGGTCATGCTGTACGAGCTTTTCTGGTTAGCTGAAAGCTGCAAGGTCGCCCCTGTAGAGAGGGTATCAGTGAGGGTTCCCCCTACCTGGAAGGAGTGGCTCTTGGTTCTTACAACAGAAGGAGCAGGAGGAGAAGCTCCAGTCTGCACGGTCATATCATTGTAGGTATAGGGAGTTGCACTCACTCCCCAAGTGGGCTTGCCTTGGGAGAGGGAGAATTCCAGTTGTGCTTCCTGGATGCCAACCACATCAGAGAGCTGCTGCAACTGCCAATCATTCTCTTTCAGCTTTGTCTCCAACTGCTCCAGCAAACTGGAGGTGGTCGGTTGTGCCTCATTTCTCCAAGCATCAAGAAATACATCAATCGCTTCAGGCTCCAAGGGGAGTGCAGACTCCCCTGCCAAATCCACAGGAGTAAGATCAGGATAGGAGGACGCAGCAAGGGATGAAAGCGCAAACAGTAAGAGTATCATAATTGGTAGGTATCGTTTCATTAAGCATTCCTCCGGGTGTCTTTGTAGAATGAAGCGTAGAGCAAGGGTAGTACAAATAGCGCGCTCAACGTGGAGAAGATCAAGCCGACCATAATGGTGGAGGCCATTGGTGACCATACAACGGAATATCCCCCGATCCCGATTGCTGTGGGAAGCAGTCCTGCAATAGTAGTAAGACTGGTTAGGAGGATTGGTCGTATACGAGTCCCTGCAGCCTCTACAATCGCCTCAGCCACAGATTTCCCTTCCGAGCGCAGCTCATTGATGAAACTGATCAAAACGATGGCATCATTTACCGCGATTCCAGCCAAGGCAACCGCGGAGTAGATTACTGTTGTTGAAAGCGGGGTACCTGAGACGAAGAGGAAGAGCACCACCCCAATAAAGGCAAAAGGAACGCTGAGCAGAATTAGGAATGGTTGGCTGTAGCTGTTGAACTGAGTACCAAGGATCAAGTACATCAGGAATATCCCGAGTACAAAGATACGGAGAATATCGATCAGGAGGTTGGAAAAATCACTGAATTCTCCACCAACGACCAGATCAACAGAGGGGTATCGATTGCGTAGATCAGTATCCCAGAGTTGCACAATCTGGTCATTGACCAGATTCTGGTCAACCCCTGTGAGTGCATCCGCGGTAACGGTAATCTCTCGCTTTCCTTCCACACGCCTGATGGAACCGATGGAACTCTCCAAGGAGATGGTTGCAACACTGCTCAGTGGCACGAGCCTTCCATCATCAGTGGGGATGAGTATCTGCTGGAGATCCTCAAAGCGCTCCGTTCCTCCATTATCAAACTGGACGACCATATCAATCTCTTCATTCTCTAGGAACAACGTTCCAACGTTCTGTCCTTCAAAACGTACACGAAGGTAGCTGGCAATGGTAGAAACTCCGATTCCCAACCGGGTTGCCTGATCTTGGTCAACATCAATACGGAGGGCGGGATTGCCTGCAATGAAATCGCTCTGGACATTCTCCACACCATCAATCGAGGCGAGGGTGTTACCCAATACGCCGGCAGCCTCTATAAGAGGTTCATATGCATCACCGGAGAGACGGAAACTGAAATCTGCAGAGGTTGGAGGACCCGTCTGGGCTTTGGTGAAGAGCACCTGCTCTGCCCCACTGATGTAGTAGGTCTCCCTCTTCACTTCATCAATGATGGTCTCAATGCTTCTGGTTCTCCCTTCATCCATCTCTGCAAGGTCAACCGTGATGGTTGCCTGCGTGGTACTCTCAGCACCCCCTTCATTCCCTCCAATATTGGCACTGATGGAGAGAATCTCCCCACCACCTACCTTATCAAGGAGGACCTTTTCATAGGCAGAGACCACATTGTTGGTAGTACGCAAGGTAGATCCCTGGGGAGTGGTGATCTCAATATTGAAATAACTGTAATCCTCTGCACTGAACAGGTCCTGACGCAGGCCACCCACCAAGGAGAATATAGCGGCAGTTACCAGGAGAGTGAGTATGATTAGACGCCCCTTTCTATCCAGAGCCCAGGCAAGGGCATGCTGGTAGGCATTGATGAAATGCTCAAAGCGCTGTTTACCCACTTTTTCCTGCTTGATTCTTCTCGGTCCCCACTCTGCGTAGTGGCTGGGGAGGAAGAAGAGGGCCTCAAAAGTACTTACGATCAAGGCAATGGTAACAGTCAGGGGAATGACCCTGAGGAACTTGCCGATGGTCCCTGGAATAATCATAAGGGGAAGGAATGCAGCAACGGTGGTTCCGGTGGCTGCAATGATGGGCCATACCACCTGGTTGACCCCCTTGATCGCGGCCTCATGCCGAGGGACACCAGCGAGCTGGAGACGGTATGAGTTCTCGACGATTACAATGCCGTGGTCGACGATCAGACCCAATACCAGCACCAAACCAAAGAGGGTGTTGGTGTTTACGGTCTGCCCCAACTGGTCAAGCACCAAGAAGGTCAATGCAAAGGTCACCGGGATACCGAGCGCCGTTATGAATGCATTTCTGAAACCAATGAACAGGGAAAGAATGATGACCAATAGCAAAAGACCCATAAGGGCATTGGTGGAGAGTACTGAGAGGCTGCTTGCAATCTGGACTGTGGAATCATTGAACAGCGTCAGGGTTGCCCCTGCACGAGGTTGGGTCTCATCCACAATCTGCCTGACCGCATCAACGATTGCCACCGAGTCACCTTTCACGACCTTGGTAATCTTCAAACTGACAGCACTCTCCCCATTGAACCGGCTCAAGGGTGCTTCCTCATCAAACCCATCCATGACCTTTGCAACATCAGAGAGACGGACAAGTCCCTCTCCCTGGTTGGAACGTCTGACAATAACGGATTCAATATCCCTAACCCCCTCCACGGAACCAAAGGTTCGAAGCAGGTATTGGCGACTCTCCGTTGAGAGGCTCCCACTTGGCAGGCGCTGGTTCTCCCCTGAGAGAGAACGAACCACCTCATTGACACTCAAGCCCATAGAGGAGAGCAGTGTCGGGTCCAGCTTAACCTGGATTTGCCTTTCAGGCAGACCAACGATTTCCACATCAGATACATCTGGAATAGTGAGAAACCGGTTCTGCAGCTCCTGGGCCTGTTCACGCATATCCTGGTAGGAGATATTCCCGCTTACAATTACCTCTATGACAGGCAGGAAGTCAGAGGAAGAGAAATCATCCAGAATGGGTTGCAATGTCCCCTCAGGAAGATTGACCTGGCTGAACCGTGTCTGTGCATCCTGGTAAAGAGAGCGAAAGAGTGTATCGTCTATGCCATCATCAAACTCAACCCGGACCACACTCAACCCCTCACTGGTGGTTGAACTGATCTGCTTGAGACGATCCATCCCGGCAAATGCATTCTCCACAGGAATGGTGACTGAGGACTCCATATCCTGGGCACTCACCCCTGGATAGGGGACAATGACATTGACCCAGTAGAAAGGAACCTCTGCAAACTGTTCCTGCGGTAGGGTGAGCAAGCTGAACACACCCAGGGCAAGCACCGTGATCATGAGAATATTTACCAATACCGGTTTGGTTACCGAGAACCTACCGATGGAGAACTGTTTGTCCTGATTATCCATACCGCCCTCCTACTGTAACGGGGTGCTTATGGCACTACCGTCGATCAAGCGGGAGAGACTGCTGACAAGCACACGCTCTCCAATCAAGGAAACAGAGGCATCCTTGCTTTCAATGGCGGTAAGGTCTCCAAACTGGTCAACTACGGTCACCTCCTGCAGACTGGCAGAGGAACCGTCAACCACGAAGATGTACTGCTTCCCACCCCTATTCACCATTGCACCGTTGGGTACCACGGTATACAAGGGTGCATCGGTGTTGAAGATGGTTACATCCGCAGTAATTCCTGCTTTCAGTATATCTGGCCTTGGATTCTCAAAATCTACATAGACCACCCAGCTACCGGTTCTGCTGTCAGAAGAAGCACTGATGGCACTTACCACGCCCTCAGCAATAATGGTTTCGATTGGGGTGCGGATTGTGATCTCTGCAGGGGCTCCTTCCTTGATAAGAAAGAGCTGAGCTTGACCAATAGCGAGGGTAACCCTCAGGTGCTCAAGATCCACAATTCGGGCAATCTGGGAACCAGCTTGCAACAGGTCCCCTTCCACCAGCTTGGTTATCTCAGCAACGCTGCCTGATATTGGTGTCGTTATCCTGGAGTTGGCTACATTGTTCTTTGCCTGTTCAAGTTGGGCTGAAAGCCCATCCAAACTGGATTTTCCTTGGTTGAGCTGGGAGAGGGAGATTGCCCCGCTGGCAAACAGCTTCTCATTCACAGCCTGTTGCTTCACTGCATTCTGGTATTGCGATTCCAACTGGCTGAGGGTAAGCTTGGCAATGGTGTCATCAATGGTAAGCAGGGTATCTCCCGCTTTCAGGGTACTTCCCAAGCCAACTGATATCTCTTTAATCTCTCCACTCAGCCGAGATTTGATACTCACTTCCCTCTGGCCCTGTACCGTACCACTACCGATGACACGATCCCGCAGTGCACGCTCTTCGATTGCAACAGAGGAAGAGACAATCTGGGTATAATCGGTTGCAGCACTCACTGCCTCCAATGGTTCATTCACTTCTTGTTCTTGATCTGTTTTGCTGCAAGAGAGCAAGCTCGCTACAATAGTAAGAGAGATCAGGGAAAATACCAGAGTTCTCTGTGCCTTGCGCATGATCTACCTCATTAAAAATGATTATAGGAATATGTCTCAAATAATAGTCTATTTCTTGTTTAACTGACAAGTGTTTTGCACAATATATTTTTCATAATTCGAATTCAGGACATTGCTTGCGGTTTATGATGGATTCCTGTATACTTATGTCTATACATATCAACATATCACCTGATTTGATACTCAGTATCTGTCCTATACGTAGGACCATAAACGGTGATCTCGGGCGAATGAACGCCATGATTGATAGCAACAATTACTTTATATGAGCAATAAAAAACAAGAACTACTGTTACTACGGGTGACTACCATCGTTTGCCTTGGATTCGGCATACTTGGTTTAGTGGTCTCCATTGTCGCCAACTCAAACTCAATGCTTCTCGATGGACTCTACTCCCTGATCCAGAGCATGTTCATTATCGGCTCAGGAAGGGTGGTAACCCTCCTTTTCAAGGAAGATGATGACCGATTCCCCTTCGGCTATGGAGCCTTTGAACCATTTTTCCTGGTCTTGCGGAGTCTCGTGCTGCTTACCATGGTCGTAACCATTGGATCCATGGCAGCTATTGCCATGACCCGAGGTGGTTATGCCATTACTTTCTCTATTGCATTCCCTGTCTCGGTGTTCTCCCTGGTTGTCTGTTTTGTTGTTTGGCTTGCCCTTGCAAACAAGGCCAAAAAACTGAGCAGCCCGACCCTCCGCTCGGAGAGCAAGGCATGGTTGCTGGACACCCTTCTCTCCCTTGCCTCAGTGCTTGCAATAGGAATGGTTGGCCTGATCAAGCAAACACGTTTTGCATTCCTGAGCAACTACATCGACCCGGCACTTACCGTGCTTTTCCTGGCTTTCCTCAGTCCAGTGCTTATCAAGGACCTGGTAGTCTACAGCAGGGAACTCTTGGGGGCGGCACCGACAATCTCGGTACAGGCAACACTGGAGAAAATCACCAACCGCTTCGTGAAAAAATATGCCTTCCGAAAAGCAGAGGTCTATGCATTGAAGCGGGGACGTTCCCTGATGGTAGTCATCTATGTATACCTCTCTGAGGAGCGACCGGTGAAGCAGCTTGATGCAATCCGCCTGGAGATGATCAAGGCGATGTACACCTATTCAAACTTCTGTGACACCGATATCGTATTTACACTCGATGACAGGTGGGTGGACTACCAGACACCATTTGCCATTGCAGGACAGAAAGCCTGATCAGAGAGGCAGCCACCTCAGCACACGCTTCAGTGCCTTGTCCCAGAACTTCCAGGTATGCCCTCCCGGGTGCTGGTCATAGATTACATCATGGGTCTCTTTCAGTGTCTCAACAAATCGCAGGTTATCCTGCAACAGGGCATCCTCATCACCACAGGTCACATAGAATGACGGCTTGGGAGAAAGTTCCTTCCTAGATAACGCCATAAGGTCATGTTCACTGCCTTTTACTTCATAGGAACCAAAGGTGTTCTCCCACTCATACGGGAAAATCTTCACTGAGTCCCCGAGTGTATTGGCTAGTGATACAAGGTCCAAGGCTCCGCTCATGCTTGCAGCCCTGCTGTATAGGTCCGGACGTGTGAGCGCGGCCTTGAATGCCCCATACCCTCCCATCGACAGTCCCGCGATAAAGGTATCCTCGCGTTTGGTGCTGATGGTGAAAACAGAGGAGAGGAACCGAGGAAGTTCTTCACTCAGGAAGGTGAAATAGGGGTACCCTCTTTCCTGGTCGGTGTAGAAACTCCTTCCAACCGATGGCATCACAACCACCAGGGGAAGATTCCTCACATACCGTTCAATTGCCGAATTTCGCACATAGCTCTGTTCATTCTGCTTTATCCCATGCAACAGGTAGAGCACCTTATACGGACCACCAGGAATATCAGGTGAGCGGTCACATCGCTGTGGATAGATTACAGTGGCGGAAACATCCAGCTGGAGGGTATCAGAAAAAAGGGAGATATCGAGTAATGCCATAAACGCTCCTTCTTGGGAGGTACTCTACCCCATTTGAGGAAATGTTTCCATTCGATTTCTTTTGTAATCTTTCCCCTTCTCCTTTGTTATCATTATGGATACACTGAGTCTGTTTGGAGGGGTTCAATGAGGCTTCGCTCTAGCCTAGTACAGTTTGTAGTCATCTGCTTGCTTTTGGGTACCATTGCATTGGTATCCAGTTGTGGTGTCTACAGCAAGACCCCTGCCATAAACCCTGATGAAGAACACTGGGAAGGGCCTCTCCTTGATGGGACGGAAATGGAAGATGTCCAGATTACCATCAAACCCCAACAGAAAGCCATTGTCATCAATCTAGAAGATCTGGATGTGGATCCCGCGGTTCTGATGCAGTACCTTCGCGCAAAGGAGTCACAGTACCAGTCCTTCTCAGTGGAGGCTTCCGATTCCTATATCCTGGTAATCAGGAAGCAGGACCTTGAAACTGATTCAGAGTGACGGTTCTATCTTGATCGCCAGCAACACCCACCTTTCATCTTCACTACGTGTCCAGACCATGGTACCCCACCGGTATTCCGGCTCATGTACACAGAATGGCACCTCATAGAGATCTGAGCGAACCACTGCCTTACCTACCTGCACCTGCTTTGCAGGCAGCAAGGATACCAACTGTTGGTCATAGGTATTGGTGAATGCCTTTCTCAGCACCTCACTGACATACTCATCAAGCCATCCTGGCCCATAGGAGTTCATCAATGCTTGTCTGGTAATTACTTCAGCACTACCTTCCTCTCCCCTTACAATCTGACCGATCGAGGCATCGCTTGGCAGCTGTGCTCCATACGCCTCAGGAAACGACAAGGTTTCATTAGCCGAAAGAGGAACCACGCACAACAATACAAGGATCAGGAGTGAAAAGCATTCTTTCATACCTTCTATATGATGCATTTTTTTGGCAATGTCAAAGGATTTCATTTTTTCTGGACTTTTTGGACATCTATGGTAAGGTGTAACAAGTTTGATAGTATATCAGAAAAAAGGAGACTCACAACATGAAGATGGGAAAAGTTCCAATTCTCGAGACGATCAACAAGATTCCTGGTGGATTGATGGTAGTACCTTTGGTGCTCGGTGTATTGACCAATACGTTCTTTCCTGCAGCATTGGAGATCGGTAGTTTTACCACGGCTTTCTTCAAGTCAGGTTCACTTACCTTGATTGCATTGCTCTTTTTCTGCAGTGGAGCACAGATTCAGTTCAGAACTGCTGGTATGTCACTCTATAAAGGAGTGGTCCTCAATTTCAGCAAGGTGCTCTTCGGTGTAAGTTTCGGCGTTATCTTCGCAAAACTTGCTGGTCCTGAAGCTGCATTCCTCGGTGTCACACCGCTCGCCATGATCAGTGCCATGTCCAACAGTAATGGTGGACTATACACAGCACTTGCTTCAAAGTATGGTGATGAGTCTGATGTTGGTGCAATCGCCGTTATCTCCTCCAATGATGGACCTTTCTTCGAAATGGCTTTCATGGGTGTTGCCGGAGTTGCAAACATTCCTCTCATGAGTCTTGTAGCAGTTATCGTTCCCATCATCGTGGGTATGATCCTTGGAAACCTTGATGAGAGAATCAGGGAGTTCCTCAAGCCCGGTATGTTTATTGCTATCTTCACCTTCGCCTTCCCTCTCGGTGCAGGACTGAGTCTTCAGACGATCATCGAAGCCGGTCTTCCCGGTATCGTCCTTGGTCTCATGACCCTTATCATCACCGGTGTTCCTTCTTACTTCATCTTCAAGTGGTTGGTTCCCAAGAAGTCAAGGAGAACTGCTGCCGTCGGTGCTGCTGTCGGTACCTCTGCCGGTAACTCAATTGCCACCCCGGCTGCCATTGCATTGGTAGACCCAGCTTGGGCTCCATTTGCAGACAAGGCAACCGTACAGGTAGCTGCATCTATCATTGTTACCGCCTTGCTGGTCCCCTTCCTGGTTGATTTCTTCTACAGATGGGATTTGAAGCGGGGACTTGTCAACGAGCATCCTACAACCAGCACTGAACCTGCGGTTGACGCAAAGGGCCAACAGTTATAAGCTGAGGGTGCACGTTTTGTATACAATTATCAAGAAAGACGGGCAAATGCTCGTCTTTCTTTGCTAAAGGAGTCAACCATGCTGGTACATAACCCAATAGACTGCCAAGGAAAGAAACTAGAACTTCCTGAACATACCACAGTGTATGCAATGAAGGCACCAAAGGCACTCAGTGACCCAAAAAAGGCGGTATCTGAGGCACTGGCCAATCCCATTGCATCTGACAGCTTCCAGAGCATTGCCAAAGCCAAGCTTGATGCCAACCCACAGGCAAAGGCGGTAATTGTCATCTCTGACAATACCCGTCCCGTCCCCTACAAAGGAGAGGGAAATATCTTGGTACCCTTGCTCGAGGTACTTCTTGAAACCGGCTATAAGAAAGAGAATCTTACGGTACTTATTGCTACAGGAACCCACCGCCCGATGACCGATGACGAGATAGAACGCATCATCGATCCTTGGGTATTTGAGCATGGGATTGCCATCATCAACCACGATTGCAAGGAGGATGACAACCTCACCTACCTCGGAAAGACTGATCGTGGCAGTGAAGTAAAGATCAACAGCCTCTATGTACAAGCTGACCTGAAGATCCTCACTGGATTGGTGGAGAGCCACTTCATGGCAGGTGTCAGTGGGGGTAGAAAGTCTGTATGTCCTGGTCTGATCAGTGAACATGGCACCTTCCTCTTCCACGGTGCGGACCTGATGGGCCATAAGAACAGCTGCGACTTGCTCCTCGATGGCAATCCAGTGCATGAGGAGTCCCTCGCTTTTGCTAAGATGGCTGGGGTTGATTTCATCATCAATGTCACCCTGGACCATGCCTTCAATATCACTGGGGTGTTTGCCGGCGACCTGGAGGCAGCCCATCAGGAAGCCTTTGAGATGGTCAAGGGATATGCAAAGATACCCATCAAGGAAGAGGCCGATATCGTCATAACCCATGGCGGGTTTGTCGGGATCAACCACTACCAGAGTGCGAAGGCAGCCTTTGCTGCAATCGGCGCAATGAAGAAGAATGGATACCTGATCAGCATCTCCAACTTCACGGACAAGAAAGATGTCGTTGGTTCGGTGATGTACAAGACCGTACTCAGTATCCTGGCGCTTACCAGCGCAGAGGAACTGGTGACCCTCCTTCACAGCAAGGATTGGCCGTTCATGCCAGACCAGTGGCAGGTACAGAAGTGGGCTTCGGTATTCGAGAAGATTCCCTTGGACCACTACTATTACTATGCTCCTCAGATTGTAGGAGAGAACAACAGCGGCCTTCCAGGAATCGATGCTTCCTCACTTGCTCAGAGCACTGACTACAGCGAAGTGATCAAGAAAGTCATTGAGCAGATTGAGAAGAGAGAGCAAAGAAAGGACCTCAAGGTTCTCTATCTAAGCGATGGGCCTTATGCCATCCCCTATGTGGAGTAAAGATAGAAACAGTTGTTGGATTGTGAGAGAAAGAGGAGGCGTTGCCTCCTCTTTCCTTGTTTCTAGAGCCTTTCCCCGATCTCAATTGCCTCAAGCAGGCTTTTCTCACTTGCAATCAGCTTTCCGGCGATATCAAACGCGGTACCGTGGTCAACAGACGTTCTGATGACGTCCAAACCAACGGTAATATTCACCCCGTTCTCGAAGCTGAGCATCTTCAGGGGGATATGCCCTTGATCATGGTACATGGCAACCACGATATCCCAGGAACCCTGTAATGCTTTCAGGAAAACCGTATCAGGAGGTATTGGACCACTGACATCCAGACCTTCAGCTTTTGCTTCTTGGATGGCTGGAATGATTTCCTTGATCTCCTCATCACCAAAAATGCCATTCTCCCCTGCATGGGGATTCAATCCAGCGACTGCAATTTTTGGATTGTCATAACCAATCTTTGTAAGTGTCTCATGGGCCAGGTGAATGACTTCAAGTACCCTTTTTTTCTTGCACAGGTCACAGGCATTCCGTAAAGAAACATGGGTTGAGACGTGGATTACCTTCAGTTTCTCGCTGTACAGCAGCATTGCATACCGCTCCCCTTTGGTGAACGCACCAAAGATCTCGGTATGACCGGCATAGGGAAAACCAGCGAGGTGGAGCGCTTCCTTGTTGAGCGGAGCGGTAACCACTGAGGAGATATCCTTACGTAAGGCAAATTCGATTGCCGATCGTACACTTTCAAAGGCGATGGTACCTCCCAGCGAGGTTACTACCCCAACTTCAATCTGGGAGATGTCTACCGGATGTGGATCATATACATTGATTGCCGAGTCATCCCAGTCATCCATCTTCTTGATTGAGTTGAACCTCATATCATACCCAAGCAGAGAGTTGTAGTACTCCAACAGCGAACGGGTCCCAAACAGGAGAGCACTCCTCTGGTACTCCTTCCTTGCATGCAATGCCTTGAGGGTGATCTCAGGACCAATGCCACAGGGATCTCCAAGTGTAATTCCAAACTTTTTTTCTTTCATCGTGTTCTCCTTCTACCGTTCTTGCAAGACCCTCAAACTATACGCTATTGCTTGATCATTTCCGAAAGCACCCGCCTTCGTGACAATTCTCATTGATGCATACCCTCCAGTGGGTACTTCAAGGAGGGGGATACCTCCCTGTACTTCCCTGATTATTTCCACTTCATGGATTCCCAGAACCTCCAATAGACCGAAAGCAGTATCCCCACCAGTAAGGAACAGACCCGAAATCTCACACTGCTCTACCAAGGCCTTTCCCATAAGGCTGAAGGAGTCCCTGATTGTTGCCGCAACCGCATCAGAGGAGAGCCCACGTTTTGATCCTTCCTCCAAGGAGCGACTGAATGCAGACTCATCAAGGACTGAGGAGACCACGACAAGGGCAGGCTTGCTTTGGGAGATGGCTTCCTTGACCCGCTTGATGATCGGATAAGGGTCTACCTCACCAAGGAGAGACTCAACCTCAACAACTTCGGTAAAGATTCCATGTTCCTTGGCATACCTTACTTGATTGCGGGTTACCTCGCTGAGACTTGCCACCATGCCCAGTACTCCACGGGAAGGATATTGCACATTACAGAGCGCATCAGCCAACCCAGCACTTCCCACATACAGGACTTTCTCTTCTCGTTTTCTTGCCAGCCTGACTAGATTGTAAAGGTCTTCCTGTGTGCGGGCATCACATACCAGGATTGCCTTCCCCTCCAGAGCAGGGAACGCAGCACCCGCCTCTTGGAGAACTACGGCATACACACTTTGCCCTTTGGAGAAGAGCGTGAGTAGATTGTCTTCTTCTACCGGCTTTCGGGGATCTTTTCCATGCTCTGTCTCCAGCAGTGGCTTTCCATGGACGAATAATCTTCCACCCTCTACCGTCCTTCCCTGATCAGGAAATGCAGGAGATACGATGATAAGCTCTGCAGCACAGAATGCTGCAACCTCCATGACCTCAGCACAGAGATTTCCACGAAGCGTTGAATCGATCTTTTTCATGACAATGGGAAATGATTCAGCATCCACCCCTTCCAGGGTTGAGCGAACCAGAACCGAGGCTTCCTTTTCATCTATGTTCCGGGATTCTGTATCCAACACAAGTGCCTCGATGGTTTTTTCACTCCGGGTGTATTTCCCAATCGTTACATGGGTAGAGAGTCCCTTCCGTCTTAGTTGCAGTCCACTGTCATTTGCCCCAGTGAAATCATCAGCGACAATCAGGTATTGATGCATGTACATTCCTCCCTTTTTGTCAGTGTACCCGATGAATGGTCCCTCGCTCTACCATAATCTTGTACTTTACATCAAGGCAATCACTGCTTTACACTCACGGTATGCAATACCGCAATACACAGCTGCTCGCGTCTCTTTACCGCCAAAGCGAAACAACAATTCGAGACCCTTTATGGAAGGATATCAAGCTCTCCAGGGCCTTCAAGACCATCCTATTGACCCCAGCTGTTCAAAAGCTTGGGAGGATCAAGCAACTCGGCCCTACCTTCCACCTCTATCCAGGGGCTGTGCATACCCGCCTAGACCACAGCCTGGGCGTCTATCATATCGGGTTTTCAATTCTACAAAGCCTCTTTGGCCAGAATCGTGAACTGCCGATCACCGAAGAGGGAGCGCTTACTTTTCTCTGTGCATGCCTACTGCATGACATTGGGCATTTCCCATTCGCCCACTCTCTGAAAGAACTCCCACTCACCAGCCATGAAGCGATTGCCTGTACAATGATACATGAGGATGCAGCCCTTCATAAAGCCATTGAGATGGCTGGGCTGGATCCAGAGCGTGTTGGATCAATCATAGATGAGCACCAAGAGACCACAGATGAAGAGATCCTTCTCTATCGCAGCATTCTCTCGGGAACACTCGACCCTGACAAACTCGACTATTTGAACCGTGATGCCTTTTTCTGTGGGGTACCCTATGGCACCCAGGATGTATCGTACATTGTTGACAGACTGGTTGTTGCAGGGGGCAGGATGGCCTTGCAGGAGGAAGCACTGGGATCGGTGGAGCACCTCCTGTTCAGCAAGTACCTGATGTACCGAAACGTATATTGGCATACCACAACCCGGAGTGCGACTGCTATGATCAAGAAAGCAGTTCTGGCATCCTTGTCTGATGGATCACTGCAGGCAGAAGATCTCTATGGGTTGGATGATGAACAGTTCTTTTCGCTCCCACAGCTGAAACAGTTTACCTACAGCAAACTCTTCTCCTTGGTGCGTGACAACCAGCTGTATACAGTAGCCTTCGAGAAACCCTATGAAGAAGAGGGCGTGTTGGAGACAAAGAACAAGGATCTCTTCTCACGTCTCTCCTTCGAGGAACGTATAGCGAACAAGCTTGGATGTGACCCAAGTGAGGTTATCGTAGACATTCCAGAGCCGATCAGCTTTGAGGCGGACCTGCCCATTCTCCACGATAATGGTTCCATCAGTACATTTGGTGAGGTTGATTACCTCTTTTCCTATGATATTGGTAGGGTCTTTACAAAAAGCCTGAGAAAATTCAGAATCTTCACACCACACACTATCTCTTCAGAAGCACTTGGAAGAGCATTGGAGTTCTGAATACATGGAAAAATTATCCTATAGAACGCTCCTGGAGGGGAACATCCCCCCCTGGGTTATGCGTTTTATCAAGCATACCGGAAAGGCAATAAATACCTACTCGATGATTCGCGAGCATGATACCGTTTTGCTCTCCGCCAGTGGAGGCAAGGATAGTCTTGCCCTTGCCCTGGCTCTCTCCATCCGGAGAAAGTGGCTTCCCATCAACTATGAACTCAAGGCTCTTATGATCAACTGGATAGAACACCCGATTCCAGAAGAGTATCGCTCCTTACTTACCACTTTTTTTACCGACCTTGGGTATGATTTCAAGATTGTTGATGAGCATCAATTCCCAGAATCCTTCAAAGGTGAGTTCAACTGCTATCTCTGTTCCAGAAACAGAAGAAGAATCCTTTTCACCCGATGTGAGGAAGAGGGCATGAATCTGGTAGCCATGGGACACCATCTTGATGACCTGGTGGAAACCAGCCTGATGAACCTCTGTCTCAGGGGTCGTTTTTCCACGATGCAACCGGTACAACCCTTCTTCGATGGTAAAATCAATGTTATTCGTCCTATGATCGAGATTCACGAGTCAGTTACCAGGAGACTGGCAGAAGCGTATGACCTTCCTGTGGTTAAACCCGTCTGCCCCTATGACCAGACAAACATCCGTTCCCGCATCAAGCCGATCGTAAAGGAGTTGTCGCATCTGGACAAACTCAGCAGGGAGCATATTTACAAAGCACACCACTACGAGCCAAGAATGTAACTTGGTCGCGTTCAGCCTGTTTACAACCATGACGGGTTTGTGTGATGATTGTAGTGAGGAAGGAGGGATGCAAAGAATGCATTATCGTGCCTGCTTGCTCTTCTTTTTGGTGCTGCTGACCGTCTTCCTGCCACTTTCTGCTGAGGATATGGATTCTTCCTCCGAGCAAGTGCAACTAACGGATAACTCAACGGTATCTGAGGAGACAAGCCCACAACAGCAATCTGGGGAGAGTCCAAGCAATCCGGAAGGATCGCTTGAATCAGACACGTCCCCGGACCTAGATCAATCCTCCCCTGATGGTACACTGACTGAAACCCCCTACCTGCCAAGCACCTCTGACAGTCTGTTGGAAGGTATGGCCTCCTCGGATGGTTCCTTCAGCATTGCTTATAAACCTGACTTCTCCATCGGGAATCTTTCATTCCAACTTGACCTGAAAATCCAGGGAAAGGCAACGTTTGACCCATTTGACCTCATGCTCGATTTTTCCCCTTGGGAGATGCCTGAGAGGGAAGAAGATGAAATATTCGAGAATTATGCGCTCAGGGTGGCAAAGCACTATGGTTCATTCATCCGCTCAATCCAGTGGGGACAGCGCTATGATTCCCTGTATATCCGCTACGGGAAGCTGATGGGGATCACCTTGGGTGATGGTGCATTGCTGAACAGCTATTTCGACTATAGTGTGGGATACCGTGAGAGTCAGCCCGGGCTTGACATCATGCTGGACGGAAACCTGCTGGGTATACCCAATGCTGGTTTTGAATTTGTTACCAATGACTTGTATGAACCCACCTTGCGTGCATGGAGAATTTATGCACGCCCATTGTACGAGTATCCCCAGCTCTCCTTGTTCTCAGATCTTGAGGTAGGGCTCTCTCATGCAAGCAGTCCAAGGCAGGGAGAGGACGATGAACCTTTCGGCAGGGAGATGATTTCCCTCGATTTTTCCCTCCCGGTATATGAACGCGATTTCCTGAATCTTCATGTATTTACCGATGTCCTGCTTCAGCTTCCCGATGTACAGAACAAACAGTTCGGCTCAGCGCTTCGCTACGGGCTTTGGGGACATACGAGAAGCTTCTTTGTCTTCAATACCAGTTTGACCATTCCTACGTTCGGGAGCTATTACACCAATTACTACTCCTCAGATTTCGAGACGCGAGAGAGTGACGAGACCGAGAAACTCCGTCTTGAGCTTGGCACACTGCATTTCGATGGCACACTGGGATTGAATTTCACCCGCCAGGGTCTCTATCTGAGTGCACACATGGAGAGCAATCTCACAGATAATGACTTCCATGACTATAGTTTTATTGCAAATGCAAGGATCGATAAACCCTTTATGTATATCGTTTCACTGGACTTACAATATGAAAAGCTTTATCCTACCAGTACAGGAGAGGGTTTCTTTGAGGGCTTGAAAACACTGCGCAATGTGGTGCTTTCCTCAACAACAGTCATCAAGGTAAAACCTTATTCATTTGATATCGGACTGCGCGCTCACTTTGATGAAAATGCTGAACCTACGTATTCGCTGGACACGCTGGTAAAGATATCAATCCTGTAATGTCATGATGGGAGTTTCTATGAAACGATTGGTGATATATATTGTTCTGCTTCTGCTGATTCTTACAAGCGGTACTGCCCTCTCTGCAGAGGATGAGGTTTTCATCGGTGATGGGGATATCGCTGCCCTGCATGTGTATGACAGCCAAGGAAACCGACTCGAAGCCACCAGTGAACAGGCACAGAACATTGCAGAAGGCTGGATCATCCATAATCCAGATACACCAATCCTGCTCGTGACCCCCAGGGGCACCATCAATGTGTTCGAAGATTCTCTGTTGGTTACCGGAGACCTGGTAGGCAACAATCCTGATCTCTATCTGGTCAGTGGTAAAGCTACGTTCAATACATACGACATGGAAGATGGATACCTCACGGTCACTACACCAGTTTCCCGTTTTATCCTGCATGGGGATGGGGAGATGTTGGTCATCACCACAGAGGAAGAAGAGAGTGTCACAACCTTCACCGGCAGGGTTGAGTCCTATAATGCACTTACTGGTGCAAAACGGGAAGTAAAGACTTTTGAGAAGCTGTTCATGCAGGAGAAGATGGCTCGACTGAAGTTTATCGAGGCAGGATACTATCTTACCTATGCAACCTATCCTGACATGATGCTTGCAAAACAGATCATCCAGGAACTCAGCGAAAAGACCACTGCCCCCACCACTCCACGTGCACCTAAGGCCAACGTGGAGAAAATCGCTCTCACCCCTCCACCTGTGGAAGGGGTATCGATCACGGCTTTGGCGGAGAAGCCTTCCAGTATTGTTGTTGCCGAAACTTCTGAATTCATTCCCCAGCGCTTGCAAAGCCTCCAGGTTGAAGTGGAACCGGTCAAGATACCAGAGCGTGTAAGCCAGTTCAGCAATATCATCCTTGCCCCACCCAAGGACAGGATAAAGATCACCATCCGCCCAATGACACCAGAGATTCCCACCTTTTCCAGTGTATCTCAAACCGTTCAGGTCCCTCCCTCTCCTTCTTCTATCCAAGCGGAGGTGAAGGCAGAGGAAATTGTGGTAGTAACTGAGATCAAGGATGATGAGCCTGTCACCATTGAGATACCGCTCGTAGAAGAGGTGGTCGATGTTGAGACAGTCGAGGAAATTGAAGATACCGTAACTGAAACTATCCCCTTGCCCGATATGGAAGAGGAAGTACTGGAAACAGCGTTGGAAGAAGCTACAGCAAGCGATGAAGAGGAACTTACCCTTGCATACCCATCAGAGACAACCAGGCCAACCTTGGCCTTTTCTGCAGAGGAAGCGAGAGTAACAGGATCCTTCGGGGTAGAGTTCGGTTATCAATTTACCTTTGATGGAAGCAATGCAGATTCCTTGCACCATCAACTCTTTCTCAAACCATACTTCGAAAAAGGACTGTTCAGCATCAGGTTGCAAGGCTTTCTTGAGACTGAAGATTTCTCTTCATACACCAATACGGCATATCCCGTCCCCACTTCCCGCCTGGAGATGGCGTCCTATGCATTCTCATTCATTGACAAGTTGAGGATCGGTTACAGCAGCAGTGCCTTCTATTTGACGTTGGATCGAAAATTCCCGATTACCACGGAACTGACCAGTTTGTTTGCACCATCACTGATATCTGACCAAAATTTGGCGGTATTGAACCAACTTACCTTTGGGCCGGTTACCATGGTAACCACGTTCGACGATCTCTACCTTGGTTCACTTTCCAACAACGACCGTCAGTTTGGTTCATCCTTGCTCCGCTTTACTCCAAAAAGTGGCTATCGCATGTCCGTAGCACTTGGTGGCGTTGCTGTGGTTGACAACAATCCTTCCTGGAGCATCAATACCTATCCATTCCTTGGCCTTGGGTTTCCCGTGGTTGACTCAAGAACCACTGAATTCAAATTCCTCTTGCATGCAAGCGGATACCTGCCTGCCTACCCTACCTTGGATACCGACTCATTCATAGACACCTCTGTAGGTACCATATTTCCAAACTACCTAGTCGGAACAGGATTCTCGATGAAGAAGGATCAGTTCTTCTCAAAGATACTGGTTTCCCTCACCAAGGGTGAGAACCACCCCCTTATCGCCAATGAGTTTGCTTCATTCCTAGACACGAGTTATTCAGCAGCAGTTGAGGTATTGGGTGATGTACGAATACAGGGAAAGGTCTGGCAAGCAAGACTGCTGTTCAACCTCCCGTTCAGCTCAAGCTTTGCCTTCGCCAATCTTGCCTCTCCTGTTTCCGCAGCCCATCAAGCAGACTATAGCCAGTTCTCATTATCCTATGCCAAAGAACGGCTTCAGGTCGGTCTTGGGTTTGCACAGCTGGGTATCATAAGCAACGTCTCTGAGGTATTTGCAGGAAATGAGACTGCTCTCTCCTTGCTGAGGGGGCCATACAGCACAAGTTTCCTCTTTCTTCAGTATGCCTTTGATCCATTCACACTCCTGCTGAAAGCCCAATACCGTGCCCAGGTAACAAGCTACACCAATCCAGCGGTAAGCGTACGAGTCTCACTGAATCTTGACAAACAGTTCTAGAGAGAGGTTTTGCCCTTTTATCCCTTCTATGGTAGAGTCATGCTATGAGAATACAAAAGCTCGATCCGCTTGTAGCACAGCGTATTGCTGCAGGCGAGGTTATTGATAGGCCAGCCTCTGTCATTCGTGAATTGCTCGACAATGCACTGGATGCAGGAGCCAAGCAACTGGTCGCCAGTGTCACCGATGGGGGCCTTGAGTCGATCAAGTTGATCGATGATGGAGAGGGCATTGCAAAGGATGACCTCCCCCTACTCTGTGAAAGCCACGCCACCAGCAAGGTTCATGAACTTGAAGATCTGTATCATATCAAGAGCATGGGTTTCCGCGGGGAAGCATTATATAGCATTGCCGCAGTATCCACTGTCACCATTGCCAGCAGTTACCAAGGACAGGATGCTTATCAGATCACTGTGGATAATGGGATAAAAGGTGAGGTACAACCCGGTGGACCCAGAGAAGGAACAACGGTAAGCGTTGAGGGCTTGTTCAAGGAACTCCCTGCCAGGCGTCAGTTCCTGAAAAGACCTTCAACGGAAGCAACCATGTGCCGCTATGTCCTTCAGGAGAAGGCTCTCGCCTTTCCCGATCGATCTTTTCGGTTCATCACTGATGGGAAGGTCAGGGTGGATCTTCCTGCCACTAATAAAAAACAACGCGTTCTGGATGTCCTGGCTATCAGCCAGAATATCGTTCCCTCCGAGATGATTGAGCTCTATGACAGCGCAGGTCGCTTCAACCTCTATGCAGTCTGCTCTTCTCCTGCACTCTATAGAAGTGATCGTTCCCATATCAAGATCTTTGTGAACAACAGGCCTGTGGAGGAGTTTGCCCTCGTACAGGCAGTTACCTATGGATACGGAGAGATGCTGCACGGTGGAGCCTTTCCCTACTGTTATCTCTTTATTGATGTGGACCCTACGTTGGTCGATTTCAATATCCATCCTACCAAGCGTGAGGTGAAACTCAGGAACAAAGCCGAGATCCATCATCAGGTAGTGGGAATGATCTCCAGCCAGGTCCGACGCACCATACCGCGGATTGTTGCAAAAGAGATACAGGACGAACAGACTCCCCTCCTCACTCCCAAGGCAACCTATACCCATCAGAGGGCTGTGGATGCATCCAGCCATGAGAGAAGCAGCAGATACCAGGGAGAGGCAAGAAAGCCCATCGACCCTGAGTGGTTCCAGAAAGCAAAGGAAATTCTCCAATCAGATGGAATGCAGGCAACCCGTGCTACCGAGACTGAGAATATCTGGGATATGCAGGCTGAACAGAAGCAATTCACCTACCTCGGGCAGGCCTTCAACCTTTTTCTGGTTGCAGAGAAGGAGAATGATCTCTACCTCGTTGACCAACATGCAGCGCATGAGAGGATTCTCTTTGATGAGGTACGTGCAAAGAAAGAAGTACAGTCCCTGATGATTCCGCTCTCCTTTGAGGTCGAACGTGACGTTGACAACTACTTGCAGGGGAATCTGGATGTATACCTGAATTTGGGGATCAAGTTGGTCCGCAGTGATGACCTCCTCTGGGAGATCCATGCAATCCCAGCAATCTACCGTTCGGTGGAAAAACAGTTGGTCTCTTTCATCCAGACGATGAGTGGGGAGAGCGAAGAGGTCGAGAAAGGACTCTATGCCATTGTTGCATGCCATGCAGCGATCAAGGCAGGGGACTCAATCGACCGCATGATGGCCATTTCGCTGCTTGAAAAGGTGTTTGCTCTCGCTGAGCCGACCTGTCCGCATGGCAGAACCTTTGTCATCAGGCTCCACAAGGATGAGTTGATGAAGGCTGTGCAGCGTACCTAACGTTGCACAAGGTAAGTTATGTTGTCGGTGATGAGGGCCAAGGAGAAATCCTCTTCTCTCATGGTATAAGAATCTTCATCCAGGGAAAGCGTCGAGAGAAACCTGCCTGTCTCATCATACCGGTTGAGTTGACTGGGTACAGGGATCGAGGACAATCTACCTGATTCCTCATCGTAGTGAGGTATTTGCTCTGGGATTTTTTCCATCATTGAAGTAGGTAGTTCAATTTGTTCGCTTCGTATGATTCCCTCCTCATTGATGATCGTGATTTCATATACTCCAGGAGAAAACGGTATCCCTTCTCCCATGGTAAGAGGCCCCACCCGGTACCGTGCTGTATCTGGGGAGGTCCTTTCCCCACTGGTATCGACAATCCAGCTGGAGACCTCGTTTGATGAGGAAAGACGCACCTGCACTGGTCTCTCCTCTCCCAGGAGATCGAAAGAGAGTGACAAGTGCTCACTACCCAATCCTGTTTCAAGATCGAATACCAGGGACCTCTCATGTTCCAGATTGACTACAACAATCTCCTCCTTCCTGCAGGAAGCAAGAAGAAGGATACAAAGAAGAAGCAGAAAAACACTACTTTTCTTGTGCAGCCAAGTATGATGCAACTGGATTCGCATAGGTGTTGAGCGCAAATTGCCGTACCTCCTCACGAGTACCCTTGAAACGGTAGAGGAAAGCTTCGCTGTCAAAATCCCGATAGGAGTCCTGGAACTGTGTGCTGTTGTGCAGGTAGTCATAGGCAAACAGATTGGTAGGCCAGAGCTTGTAGAGGGTATGAATCTGCCGGTCAATCTCTTGGGCTACCTGGTCGGAATTCTCCCACTCTCCTTCCAGCGGAGTACCAAAGGCAATATGGATATTCCCCTTGTACCCTTTCAGGCCGTGGGAGATGGAAATCAGGTCCTCATAGCGCTTCTTTGCTTGCTCGCCCTTCGCGAGACGTGTAACTTCCTCCCCTGCCTTGATCATATCGCAGGGATCATACTCGTAGCTTACTGCAACAGGAACGATGCGACAGCTGTTTACCGCCTGGGAGAAGGTGACTCCCTTTTTCTTTTGGGAGAGGTGGAGCATTTTAATGATCGCAGGTGTGGTTACATCTATGCCATCCTTTGCCCGCCCACTCTTCTGAGCAACCCAGATGGATTTGTTCTCCTCGGTGATCAACTCAACAAAATATGCACTCAGCCTGATCGATTCAAGGTACTTCTCCCGCATGGGAAGTGTACGTTTAACGGTCACCCCACCATTGAGCTTGAACAGGTCGGTCACAAACTGATTGGTCAGCAGATTATCCCCGATTGCCATCTCGCAGAACATCTTTCCACCTTTATAGAGTGCAAGGTCAATAAGGGCACAATCAAGCACGATATCCCGATGATTGCTCATGAACAGGTACGCTTTGTCATCCTCAATCTGCTGCAGCCCATCAAATGAGAATGTATCGACGCTCTTGTCGATAATGGCAGGAAGGAACACCCCAGCGGTTATACGCTCCTGGAACTCATCATAGCTCGTCACTGTTTCCAGTTGTGATACTATATATTTGGCGTAGGCTTCCACCTGTTGTCGTTCTGCTTCTGTTTCAACAGGTCCGAGCGAGGAGAGAATCCTCAGTAGTGCATCCTTATCCTTTAATACACGTTCAATTGCTTCACGAACATCCGGCCCCCTATAGGGGGCTATGTCTTTATATTGTTCTACATTCATGGTTCAACCCTTTTGAGCTTCCAGAATTGACTTCATGTACTGAACTCGTTCCCATTTAGCAGGATCCGTCATCCTCTCCTGGGCCAACTTGCCATTGAAGTCAGAGATACTGGAGTATGCGTGTGAATCCATCCAGTCGGAGAGCTCCTTCTCAATCTTTGCTACAGAAGAGAGTCCTTGCTTTAGCAAAACGGAGCACAACTGGACGGCCTTCGCTCCGGCAAGCAACTGCTTTACCACAGTGCTTCCACTGTGAATACCGGTAGCAGCACAGATATCATAACGGACTTCATCACTCATCAGTGCAGTCCAACGGAGACTCAATGCATATTCATCCTTGCTGCTTATCATCTGCGCAGGAACCAAAGCAAGTTTGTTGATATCAATATCAGGGCTATAGAAACGATTGAACAATACCACTCCATCAATGGAGAGTTCGTCAAATCGCCTGAGCATATTTGCCAGAGAGGAGAAAGCTGGACCCATTTTCAGACTGATGGGAAGCTTGAGCTGTTTTCTGGCACTCTTTACGAGAGATAGATACTCCTTCTCAAGTGTTGCCCCTTCCACCTCAACATCTGCAGCTACCACGTAGTGGTTCAATTCAATTGCATCAGCACCACAGGCTACAAAGCGTTTTGCATACTCAATCCAGCTACCATTCTGCTTGCAGTTAATACTGGCAATAACGGGAATATCCAACGCTTGTTTGGCATCCTCGAGCAAGGTCAGGTATGCATCGATTTGCTGTTCCATGCTTGCATGTTTCATGAATCCATAGGCATCAGCATGCGTGAGATATGCATCTGATTCATCCACAGCTGACTCACTGTCCAATTCAATCTGTTCTTCAAAGATGGATTTCAGTACCACAGCAGATAATCCTGCATCCTCACAACGTTTCAGGTTATCCAATGATGCCGTAAGGGGACTACTCCCTGCGATCAAGGGGTTTTTCAATTTCAATCCAAGATATGATGTAGACAGGTCTGCCATACTATTTCTCTCCTCAACTGGTAAGTATCATTCGTGTCATTGACACAGCATGAGGTAGTATAACATGAAAGAAAGGGTTTCTCTACAACCTGCAACTGCTTTTATCAACAACCACAGAAGAGGTTCAAGATACAGTATAGGGTGCCTTTTCAGGCACCCTACACGTGTTATGCAATACAGGAACTAGAGGATATAAGGAATTCTCAGATTATGTGATTGATAAACCACAAAGGTTTCCACCTCAGAAATCTCAGAAATCTTATCAAGTTCTGTCTTGAAGAAATCCAGGAGACTCAACCCCTCTTCCTCACTCAGAACCAAATGGACGATCAGATCATAGCGACCGGTAACAACTGAAGCAGAGATGATCCCTCGGAGGCTGGAAAATTCTTTGGCTTTTCTCTCCAAGTCAAGGGTTTTCAGCTTCACCCCCATCATGACCACCTGCAACCCAGGTATTACTTCCGGATTCACCAACCCGGAAATCTCCAGCACACCCTCCTCAATCAGCTTATTGACGCGGGCGCGAACGGTATTTTCCGTGATGCTCAGCTCTTCAGCAATAGCACTGAAAGGCTTTCTGCCATCACGCAACTGTCGGATTATCGCTTTGTTCGTTTCATCCATTTTCACTTTCATGCTATCACCCGTTTTTCCTTTCGAATTCCTTCATGAACTGAGCAAGTGCCTCAACATCTTCAACAGGAAGTGCATTGTAAATACTTGCCCTCAGGCCACCAACTGAACGGTGTCCCTTGAGACCAAGCATATCTGCCTTCTTTGATTCCTCGATGAACTTTGCTTCCAGTTCCTCACTGGGAAGGCGGAAAACAATATTCATCCTGGAACGATATGCAGCATCAACAGGACTACGGAAGAAGGAAGAGTTATCGATGGTATCATAGATGATACTGCTCTTCTCCTGGGCACGCTTCAACATACCTTCGGTTCCACCATTTGCCTTGATCCACTCAAGGACCAGCTTCACTGCCCAGATGGAGAACACAGGAGGAGTATTGTACAACCCCTTGTTCTTGCTATGCAGCTTGTAGTCCATGTATGCAGTGAGATTGGAGTTCTGCTTCTCAAGCAGGGACTTCTTCATGATCACGAAGGTTGCACCTGCAGGTCCAAGATTCTTCTGTACCCCACCATAGATCATGGAGAACTTATCCACGGGAATGGGACGGCTGAAGATATCGCTGGACATGTCACCGATCAAGGGAACGGAGCCGGTATCAGGGAAGTCCTGCCACTCAATACCCCCGATTGTTTCATTTGAACAGAGATAGAGGTAACTGGAATCCTTGCTTGGCTTGACAGTCTTGGGATCGGGAAGGCTGGAGTAGTTGTTCGCCTTTCCATCATAGTAGTAGTTGACCTTCCCCAGTTTCTCGGCATCATCTGCAGCCTTGTTGGACCAGGTACCGCTTCGGATATAATCGGCAACAGTACCAGGACGCAAGAAGTTCATTGGGATCATGGTGAACTGCAAGGTTGCTCCACCACCAAGGAAATAGACATCATACTCATCGCTGATACCCAGCAACTCCCTGAAGAGACCAAGACACTGGTCATACATCTCTTCGAACATGCCGCCACGGTGACTGGCCTCGATCATGGACAATCCTTGTCCCTTGAAGTCGACCATATCTTCCTTGAGTTTCTCCAGTACCTCTACCGGCATTACCGAGGGACCTGCAAAATAATTTTTCTTCCGTTCCATCAGATTACTCCTTCCTTCTTCAATCCTTCCAGAATTTCATAGGCTTCATCGCCGATACGTGCAAGATTCTCCACACTATTTGCCCCTACATGCGGGGTAAGCGTTACACGCTCTGCCTTAAGAATGGGGTAATCCTCGGCAGGAGGATCTGTGGGCCAGACATCAGTGCAGTACCAGCTAACCGATCCATCTTCAAGCATCGATACCATTTCATCTTCCTGGACACAGCGAGCACGTCCTGTGTTGATGATGACCGGTTTCTTGGAACAATGGGAAATCAGCTTTTTGCCTACCATGCACTGGGTCTCATCAGTAAGGGGAAGGTGCAAGGAGATATAATCTGCATCCTTTACCGCTTCCTCGGGAGTCTCTTTCATATCGGCAGCATCACTGCTCTTCACATATTTATCGTACGCTACCACGTTCATGCCGAAGGCTTTTGCACGCTCAGCTACTTTACGAGCAATATTGCCAATACCGAAGAGACAGAGCGTCTTCCCGTAGAGTTCAGTTCTTTTCACGTTCTTGAGCCACTGACCACTCTTCATCCCGTTATGGTAGGTTACCAGATTACACGGGGTACTGAGCATAAGAGCAAATGCCAGCTCGGCTACTGCGATTGCTGATGATTTAGGGGTATTGCGAACCACAATGCCTTTACTCTCTGCATATGCCTTGTCGATGTTGTCTATACCAACACCTCCGCGGATGATTACCTTCAGGTTAGGTGCCTGATCGATATAGTCCTTGGTACATTTGGTCTTGCTCCGTACCAGAACAACATTCGCCTCACCAAGGCGACTCTTGTCTGTGGTGACCTCTCCGAAGGCGGTCAGTTTTCCTGCCAGCACATCATCAAAGGCGTCAGAAATGAGAATTAGCATAGTTGTAATTTCCTCTCTATAAATAGCGTGTTTTTCAGGGTTGCGTCTCCCCGTGACCTTCTACAGAGGGAATTGTACACTAGAAACCACCTTTTTGTCTAATTTATTTTACAAATTTTGACGGATAAAGAAAAATTCCCTTTAAATCTTTCTGAATAGGAAGAATTAAGGGAATTTTATAATTGATACAGAGTTTCTTTTAAGATGGTAATACTATAGCAAAACCGCCGGCTGAGCCGACGGTTTGGTGTTTTAGTAGTTCTTTGAGCCGTGCAGTTTCCGCACCTTCTTCATCTGCTTGCGGGCAAGCGCTTTCTTCTTCCTGTTGAGGATGGTGGAGGGCTTCTCAAAGTACTCCCGCTTTTTCCATTCGCGGATAATCCCCTCTTTCTCAACCATGCGCTTAAAACGCTTGATAGACTTCTCAAGAGGTTCATTGTCATCTACTTTTACAAATGCCATATATAAAATCACCCCCCTTCCCTATTACTGGGTTCAACTTGACGTGTTGTAGATTGCAATAAATTCTCACTGCATGTCAAGTACGCCCAAGAGATTATTCCGCTCTCTTCAGGTCCATGATGGTCAGTTGCAGGCTTTCCTGGTTGCGGAAGTAGTTCCGTCCCAAACGGAACGCCACATTGACTCGGTCTCCCTTGTCAAAATCCTTACCTACACGATCTCCTGCACGCCAGAACAACGCCGGCCACTTATACTC
>NZ_JAEKNT010000240.1 GCF_016406725.1 Sphaerochaeta sp. S2
TTTCAAAGTATCGTTCATTCTTTCATATGCTTTAGCCAATTTATAACTAACTTCTGAATTTGTTACTTCATTCTCCGTTGCTTTTTTATAAATTTCTATTGATTTATTATCTTGATTAGACCACCAATATAAATCAAATAAAGCCAAGTAAATCTCATCATAAGAAGGGTGTCTTTTTAAAGCGTTTAAAAATTCCAATTCTGCTTCATTATAATTTCCTTGCCAAGCATTTATTCTTCCTTTTAAAAGTCTTACATCAGGATGATCTGACTGAATATTTAAAATATAATTACACAATAATAAGGCTTTATTGTATTCTTTATTAAAAGCCAATTCTCTTGCTACTAAAAAGGTTTGATCATTATTTAGTCCATCAGCTAAATTTTTAATAGTTAGAAGCTCATCTTTTGTAAATTCAACCTTCTTTTTAATATAAATATTCATCAAATCAGGATATATTTTATCATTGAGAGTAATATACGCATTCAATTTTTTAAAAGCTTTTAAAGAATCCTTTAGTTCACTTAAAACAATTGTGTCTTCGATTTTATAAGTATTAAAACTCTCATCAATTTTATACAATTCATCATCAGACAAAAGATACTCTTTGTATATATAATCATTTATCCCTCCTTTATATTTCATTAAAGGTATTTTCTTTAAATTTCTATATTTTACTGCTGTATCAAGACCTTTACCCATCCATGAAGTTTCTTCTAACTTATTGAATTTGTAATTTTTCATTAAAAAAGAAAGTAAACTTGGTGCTACGTCCCAATGTGATGATACTGATTTAAACTTTGAAGTTTTAGTTAACATTGGACTAAAAATATATAAGGGGACATGAAATCGGCACAATTTATCCTTTTGTGGAACAGGTATCAACCTATGATCACCTGTTATTATAAAAATTGTATTTGTATATTCCGGCCTTTGGGAATATCTCTCCATAAAATTTTTAATTGAGGTATCGGTATATAATAAAGTAGCAAAAATATCTTTATAGGAAGTTATTTCATTATCTGAAATTTTTAATGAATGATTTGCTTGCACTAAACTATCAACTTTTTGTATAAAACTTTCTTTTTCGGGAAATTCAAATGGTTCATGATTAGAAAGTGTCATTATAACATCAAACCTTGGCTGCTTTTTAGCATCAAATGTGGTTAATGTTTTTTCAAATATCTGCTCATCTGCATAACCCCATGAAAATCCATCAATATTCTTTTCGGTTTTAATAAAGTCTTTACCAAAATTACTTTCATCAATAATAATATCC
>NZ_JAEKNT010000241.1 GCF_016406725.1 Sphaerochaeta sp. S2
GGTGATAAGCGCAGCAATCTCTCGAAGAACCTGCATTCTTGAAGACATGTAGGTCGTACCTGAATCGAATACCATGACCAGCAGGGAAGCAAAGAAGCTTCCAATGGCGGTTGTATTGCCTAGGAGAGCGACGGCGATGGAGTCGAACCCTAGGGAAGGGAGTACCCTGGGCTGGATCGAGGCATTGCTACCCAGGTAGTAGGAAACCCCAGCCAAGCCTGCAAGGGCTCCACTGATCAACATGGTAGTTACCATGGTTTTCCCAACATTGATACCTGCATAGTTACTGGCCTTGCTGTTCAGTCCTACTGCCTTCAGCTCAAACCCGAAACGGGTACGGTTTATGAAATAACGGATTGAAAAAACCGTAATCAGGGCTAGCGGGAAAACAAGATTGATCTCCATCTTTAAATTCATGATAGGGTGGTCAAAGAGGGTTAACCTCGCATTCTGTCCAACCTCTACTGACTGCCGGGTAATTGGGTCAACAAACTTGGTTTGGATAAAGAAACTGACTACATAACTGATAATGTAGTTGAGCATAATCGCCACAACCACCTCGTTCATGTTGAAGCGGTGTCTGAGATACCCGATCAAAACCCCGATCAGCCCACCGGCCACAATCCCGATCAGGATAACCAATGGCTTGGCAATCATGGGAGCAAGGGAAGAGTATCCCACCAAGACGGTCGCCAAGAATCCAGAGAATACCATGATACCGGAAACACAAATATTGAAGATTCCACTCTTTAGGGCGACCGCAACAGAAAGTGCGGCGAAAATCATGGGAGTCGTGTAATTAAGCAAACTCATGAAGTCAGTAAGCTGACTCTTTTTTCCAGCATATCGTGCCTTGGGAAGAATACCGGCACCTTGGAGGATGCTCCGATACGCTTCGAGAGGATTTTTCCCAAGAAGCAACAGCAGCACCGTTCCAGCAAGGAGGCTGAGAAAGATACAGAACAGACTCACCCTGAGTAGTTGGTGCTTTCCTGGGCCGCAACAGTAAACAAATACTCGTTTGATAAGATTAGGCTTTTTCAACATGCACCCCCATCATATACTCCCCAACCTCAAGCTTGGTCATTGTTGATGCTGACTTGATCGTCTGCGTCCGCCCGTTGTAGAGGACGAGGATTGTGTCAGCAAGCTCCATGATCTCATCCAGCTCCAAGGAGATGAGCAGAATTGCCTTTCCCTGTGCCCTGAGTTCATCAATTTTCTTATGGATTGTCTCGATTGCTCCCACATCCAAGCCACGGGTAGGCTGCACAAACATCAATACGTTTGCCTGTAAATTGATCTCACGAGCAATAATGGCCTTTTGCTGATTTCCCCCACTCATGCTTCGAGCCAGCGTGGCAGCACCTGAACCACTTCTGATATCAAAAGCTGAGATAAGCTCAGTAGCGAGAGCATCCATCTGTTGTTGTTGCAATACTCCACGGGAGTTGCTGTACGGTTCTTGGTAATACTGCTTCAGGCAGAGGTTTTCACGGAGAGGAAAATCAAGTACCAGACCTACAGAGTGCCTATCTTCAGGTATGTAGGCAACTCCTGCCTCAATGCGCTGGCGAACGGTATGAGTGGTAATTTCCTGTCCATCAAGGAAAATGGAACCTTCTTTAACAGGAAGGAGCCCAGCAATGGCGTCCGCAATCTCAACCTGTCCATTGCCTGCAACCCCTGCAATAGCAAGCACTTCACCGCTATGGAGAGAAAAACTGACCTTGTCAACTTTTCGAATATGGTCATTTGTCTCAACAGTAAGGTCTTCAACACGGAGTACTTCTGCTCCTTGGGTATGCTCAGTAGAGGTAAGGGTAAGGGAAACATCTCTTCCAACCATCAAGGCACTCATTTCCTGCGTGGTGGTAGATGGCACATCAAGTACCCCCACCAGTTTTCCTTTACAGAGAATGGCACATCGGTCAGCAATCTTCTTGATTTCATCCAATTTATGGGTAATAAGAATGATGGTTTTTCCGCTCTCCCGTAGATTCTTGATGATGCCCAACAAGGATTCAATCTCCTGTGGGGTTAAAACAGCACTTGGTTCATCAAAAATAAGAATTTCTGCATTTCTATAGAGCATCTTGAGTATCTCAACACGTTGTCGTGTCGATACGGGAAGATCCTCGATGATGTCTTCTGGATTTACTTCCAATCGGTAGTGCTTCGACAGTTCACGAACCTTCTCATTGGAAGACTGCACGTCTACATACGGAAATAGTCCAAGATATCGTTTCTTTGGTTCTATTCCCATGATGATGTTTTCTGTGATGCTCTGATTTTCCACCAACATAAAGTGCTGGTGTACCATGCCGATGTTCAAGTCATTCGCAACAAGTGGACTGGAGATATGCTCTTTCTTGCCCCTGATCAGGATTTCCCCTTCATCAGGTGTCTGCATACCGAAGAGCATGCTCATCAATGTCGACTTGCCAGCACCATTCTCACCGAGAATTGCCAATATTTCCCCTTTCCTGATGGAAAGAGAGATATCATTGTTTGCAATGATCCCGGGAAATCGTTTGGTAATGTGTCTAAATTCTACCACCGTGTCCACGTCTTGTTGCTCCCTACAAATAGAGGTACTGGTATCAAGCGATACCAGTACCGAATACAAACAAAATTAGTTTACCTTGAATCCCTCAGGGGTGAATCCACCAAAGTTGGAGGCAGGAACAAGTGTTCCATCCTGAACTAGCTTATAGGCCTCATCAAGTTTTTCGATAGTAGAAGCTGAGAGCTGGTGACGACCATTTTCCTTCACAAATCCAGTTGAGTCGGTATCAGCTTTCAGCAGTACATTGGCGCCCACGAAAGTACCGTCCTGAATACTGGAAAGTGCACGATGTACATTCAGGCTCATGACCTTCAATACACTGGTAAGGATGATGTTGTCGTTTCCGACCTTGCCGTCATCCCACTGGTCAACATCGCATCCGATGACGTGTAGCTTGCCATCACTCTCTTTTGCTGCAGTAAATACACCGTTTCCGCTCGCTCCGGCTGCAACAAAAACAATGTCTACACCCTGTCCAAGCAGCTGCTGTCCGATTACCTTGCCTGTTGCCTCATCTGCGAAAGAACCGACATAGTTACCACCTACATTAGCACCGGTAACATCGGTACCTGCCTGGGAGGCCAGTTCAACGAGTTCAGCATTGGTTCCGAGTTTCTTGTTAGCATAGATGACACCACTCTCGAAGCCATACTGGTAGTTGACGTTTGAAGGATAGGCAACGCCATTGACTACAGCTACCTTGTTTGTCTTGGTTTCAAGGGCAGCTGCAACGCCAGCAAAGAATCCACTTTCCTGTTCTGCAAAGGTCATTGCATATACATTGGGAAGCTCAACAGTGTTTCCTACAGCATCGGTGGGGTAGGTATCTACCAGAATGAACTTGGTTTCGGGATTTTCCTTTGCCAACTCACCAATACCTGCAAACTGGAATCCAGTGCATACCAGCACATCATACTCAGCTACGACATCAGCTGCAGTCTTCAGAGCTGCGGCAACATCTCCGCTAGGTTCACGAATAGCTGTTACTTGTGCTTCAGGATTCTCATCGATGAATGCCAGGATACCGTTGTAGTTGTCCTGATTGAATGACCCATCATCGACACCGCTTGGGGTAGTAATAATGGCGATGTTCAGTCCGGCTTCCTGTGAAGTCGCTTCTGCTGAGCCTGCTGCAAACAACAAACCAGCAATAAGAACCATTGCGATAAAACCAACAAATTTCTTCATTTCTATCTCCTATCTATTTTGTGATATCCATCATTTTCCATGATGAGTAATCTCACTTAACGTTGCATTTGTTTACTTGCTGAGATGACTTCTGATCTTCTCTGCATTTGGGGACTCAATGATACCTTTCTCTGTAATAATAGCGGTAATAAGAGAAGCATCAGTAACATCAAATGCAGGGTTGTACACCTGTGCTTCTTTTGGTCCTGTACGTTTTCCAAAACCATTAACCACCTCATCTCCGTCACGCAACTCGATTACAATATCTCTGCCTGTCTCTGTTGAGACATCAAACGTTGAACTTGGAGCCGCCACATAAAAAGGAATGTGGTAATAGCGTGCAAGTATCGCAACACCACTGGTGCCTATCTTGTTTGCTGTATCCCCATTAGCGGCTATTCGATCAGCACCAACAATTACTGCATCAATTTTCTTTTCCTTCATCACCAATGATACCATATTATCACAAAGAACAGTGACATCAAGGCCACCTTTTGTAAGTTCATAGGCAGTAAGTCTGCTTCCTTGCAACAACGGTCTTGTCTCATTTGAATACACCTTGAATTGATACCCTTGTTCATGACCAAGGTAGAGTGGGGCTAGGGCGGTTCCATATCCACTGGTGGCCAATCCTCCAGCATTACAGTGGGTCATCACCCCCCACTGTCTTTTCTTGTCAAAGAGGGACAGTCCATGCATTCCTATTGCCTTGCCCATTTCCTGGTCTTCATCAAAAATGCTTTGACTCTCCTGTAATAATGAAGCAAGTATTTCCGCTTGGCTGGCATCTGGCTTGTTACGATATTCAGTGAAGGTCTTGTTCATACGGTCCAATGCCCAGAACAGGTTAACTGCAGTTGGACGACTGGAAGCAAAATACTCAGTAAGCTCCTTCATGTCCTGTTCCATATCAGCAAGGCTTTGGTACTCTTTCTGTGACAGACATACATAGATGCCATACGCAGCAGCGATGCCAATGGCAGGAGCTCCCCTGACCCTCAGTTTCTTGATAGCCTCCAATATGGATTGTCGCGTATCAAGATAGAGGAACTCCTCGGCAATGGGAAGTTTTGTCTGGTCAAGCAATATGAGCTTGATCGGGTCATGTTGCAAGTAAACAGGGATAGTGGTAGGCATGTAATTCTCCTATAAAAAGTCAACAGTAAAGTTAGGAAACTGCTAACCTTTGTTTGTTTTACTATAGGAGCTGTCAAGTCAAGCCCCTATGACCTCCTCGACGGTGAACAGACACTTGTCCCTCACCATCAAGGCTGGATTGAACGG
>NZ_JAEKNT010000242.1 GCF_016406725.1 Sphaerochaeta sp. S2
AGGTTACCTTCAGGCCCTTGTACTGAGGGGTCTCGAAAATGGGCATAATGTCGTAGTGTACGGTGAAGGTGATGTCCTTGTTGGCTTCAAAGGGGAGAAGGGTCTCTTCGTCCTGAAGCTCAGGGGTGCTGAAGGAGAGCGGCTTATACTTGTCTTCAACATCAGTCAAGGCTTCCTTCAATGCGTCTTCGATGGTATTGAATGTACTTTCCTCACGAATCGCCTTACCAAACTTACCTTCCAGAACGGATACAGGGACTTTGCCCTTTCTAAAACCCTTGATCTGGACATCAGCAGCATACTTTTTCAAAGCTGCCTGGTAGTCATTTTCGATGGTGTCAGCGGTCACAGTGACCGTCAGTGCGACGGAGGAGTTTTCCAATTCTTTGATACTCTTATCAGCGATCATCCTATGTTCATCCTTTTCGGTCCTCTCTTTTGGACCATGTATATCCTTAGGCAAAGCCCTTTGTTGCAATGTAATCCTGCTAAGTATACATAAACAGTTGATTTTCGACCACCCTGTCAGCAGGATTCTTGCAAAAACCTTTTACCCGAAACACATTGTATATAGCAACTTTTTAGGCTTTGGTCTAGGGGAATGAGCGTATTTATCCAATTGCCAGCATACCACCGGTCTGCTAGCATACATATAAGGAGCCTGAAAATGACCATAATCTGCTATCCAGCATGTTCTACATGCAAAAAAGCCATCACCTTCCTTGATGCCAGGAATAGTGAATATATCTACCGAGACATCAAGAAAGATCGGCCGGGCAAAGAGGAACTGAGAGAGTTCCTTAAGAAGAGCAATCTGCCCTTGAAACGCTTTTTCAATACCAGTGGGCAGCTGTATCGCTCCCTGAATCTGAAAGACCGAATCCAAGGGATGGATGAAGAGGAGATGCTTGACCTCCTTTCCAGTGATGGGATGCTGGTAAAGCGACCTCTGCTGGTCTCCGATCAGTTTGTACTGGTCGGATTCCGGGAAAAGGAGTGGGAATCACACCTTAGTTGATTATTACAATTCCCTGACCATGAGAAGCAGATCCTCGTAGAATCCTTCACGGTAGCGAAAACCACGGGGTATTCTGCCCATTTCGCGAAACCCAAAGTGCTTGTAGAGTTGTATAGCCCTTGTGTTGCTTGCCACAACCTCCAGCTCCATCTGTTCGAACCCTGCCAGACGGGCAGCATCGATCAAGGTTTTCATCAAGAGGGAGCCGATGCCGTTTCCTTGTTGGTTCGCCGCAACTGAAATCCCAATCTGACAACGGTGTGCCATCTTGTATGCCAAGCCCAAAGGAGAGAAATCACAGAGAGCTACCAGCTGGTCATCGATAAAGCCACCCAGCATCAACTTATTCTGGGATTTCGCTGCATTCTCCAAGAATGCCGCCTCGTCCTCTGTGCTGATATTCCATTCATCGCCGTAACGGGCAAGATAGGGGCTGTCAGTGTACATGGCTTTCATGTACTGTACGGCCAAGGGGGCATCAGCGGGCTTGAGTGATCTGATAGTGAGCGTACGAGTATCGGAAAGTTGAAATATTTCGCTTTCTCTGTTCATGGACCAAGCATATCAGTGTTAATTTCAGTATGGCAAGGTGGACAGTCAGTTTTCCTGGGAGTTATCCAACAGTTGTTTGATGCTTGAAACAGGTAGAGGTGTGAAGAACAAAAATCCCTGGATGAAATCACACCCCTGCTCCTTGAGGAACTGGAGCTGTTCTTCTGTTTCCACTCCTTCAGCAAGTACCTTCAGCCCAAGATTCTTTGCAAGCTGGATGATACTTCTGATAATTGCCTGATCCTTGTGGAGATTGCTGCTGATTGCTCGGACAAACTCGATATCGATCTTGATAAGATCAATAGGGAAGGTCCGTAACCGGCTGAAGGATGAGTAACCGGTTCCAAAGTCATCTATTGCAATCGAAATGCCCAATTCTTTCATCCTAATTAGTTGTTCCATAATGAATGGCTCATCTTGGAAAGCAATACTCTCGGTGATTTCCACCTCAACATAATGAGGAGGTGTATGCGTTTCTTCAAGAATTGCAGCCATATTCTCTACCATGGAAGGGTCGCGGAGCTGGATAAGTGAAATATTGATACTGATGGAAAGCTCACGATCTGCCCACTCCTGGAATTGCTGGATTTGCAGGCATGCAGTTCTCATAACCCACAGTCCGATGGGTCTGATC
>NZ_JAEKNT010000243.1 GCF_016406725.1 Sphaerochaeta sp. S2
GATCACACCTCTCATCAGTAAACGGTTGTCCAGGGTCTGCGCTCTCCAGTTTCCCCCCTGCTTCTTGGACGATGATCATCCCTGCTGCAAGGTCATAGTATCCCAGACATCGTTCAAAGTATCCATCAAACCTTCCAGCAGCAATATAGGAAAGCTCCAAAGCACAGGAACCAAGGGAACGGAAATCACTGGTAGCCAAGAAGATTCTCCGCATACGTTCAAAATACTCATCAGCCAGATCATGACGACGATGTGGGGGTACACAAACCATCAAGGCTTTGGAAACATCATCAACATCACTTACCCTGATTGGTTGCCCATTCAGAAAAGCACCATGACCTTTGCTTGCCCAGAACAGTTCTTCTTGTCTTGGGTTATAAACCACACCAACCAGTGGCTTGAACGGTTCCATTTCCCAAGCAATACTGATCGTATAATTGGGTATTGATCGAAAGAAATTGGTTGTGCCGTCTATGGGATCTATCACCCAGCGGCCTCTCTCGTGCGTCCCTGTCTTTCCGCTCTCCTCCCCAAAAATTGCATCATCAGGAAAGTGTTCCTTTAGTATCCCGATGATATGTTCTTCAGCTGCTTGATCAGTCTCAGTAACAAAATCATTCTTTTGTTTACTTCTCACTGATATATGTTTTGCCTTACCAGCTTCCAGGACCAAGGACCCAGCTGATTTGGATGCCTGCAAGGCAACTTCAAGGTGGTGCGCTATATATTTTTCTTGATTCATCTCATTCTCTTCTTTTCAAGGATCCTGTCACCCAAATTCACTGAATATTTCCAATCAGCTTGGGAAAAATCCTCATACCGGATTACTTGTTCTTCTGCTTCCAATAGTTTTCCACTTATATTGTATTCGAGATAGAGAACGTTCCAGATGGTTTTGTTTTGCATGTACATGATAGCTCCGATATGCTTCTTTCTATCCCAAGCTCTCAGAACATCACCTTTCTCTGCCATCAATACCACGGTTATATCGTATCCAGGAATGGAAAACATTTTGTCTTTCTTGTCACTCAATTGTGACTGTCTTGCTTGTTCAATCAAACCAGCTGTACCCATCAAGAG
>NZ_JAEKNT010000244.1 GCF_016406725.1 Sphaerochaeta sp. S2
ATACGTGACAGCTCCCCTCCACTGGCTACATCCTTTATGGAACGCATTTCCAGCCCAGGGTTTGCACAGATATCATAGCTTACTTCATCTGTTCCCTGTGGTCCTGGTTGTATTTGGGTGAAGGTGATAGAGAAGCGTGCCTCCTTCATCCCAAGGGTCCTGAGTTTCTGCTCGACCTGGGAGGAAAGCCTCTGTGCAGCCTTCTGTCGTTTTTGTGAGAGCACTTCGGCTTTGCTGGCCACTAGGTCGGCTGCAGAAGCAATCTGTTTCTCCAGTTTGCTTAGCCAGATTTCCTGTTCCTCAGTAAGATTGAGACGACTCTGGCTCTCCTGGTAGAAGGAACAGACCGCTTCAAGCGTGTGTCCATATTTTTTCTTCAACCGTTGCAGGCTGGCAAGCCTACCCTGCAACCTGTCGAGTTCTTCCTCACTGTAGCTCATGGATGAGCGGTAGTCGCGGATACTTTCATAGATATCTTCGATCTCAATGGTAGCACTTTCAAGACGGGAAACATACTCGGCCAAGGATTGGTCGGCTTTTGCAGCATTGCTAATCTCGGAGCCTGCAAGGGAGAGAGAGGCAAGGGCACTGGTCCCCATCTCCCCTCCGTGCAGTGCTCCAATGGCTGAGCTCAACGATTCATGGATCTGCTCATAGCTTGCAATCACCCTTACCTGCTCAGCTATCTCGTCATCTTCTCCTGGTTTGGGATCTATCTTTGCAATCTCTTCAACAGCAAAGCGAAGAAAATCCTCTTCCTTCTGTGATTGTTCAAGCTGTTGTTTTTTCTTCACCAGTTCATCTTTCAACCCCAGGTATGATTCATATGCAGAGCGGTAGGCCATCCTCTCTTCATCGCAATTCCCATAGACATCAAGCACCGCAAGCTGGTTAGCCGCGCTGAGCAAACTCTGGTGATCCCTCTGTGCACTGATATCAAGCAGTTCCTTGCTGATCGCAGCCAACTCTGTTCGGCTGGATAGACGACCTTGCAAGGATACCGAGGAACGTCCATTATTCTTGATGGTCCTGCTGACGATCAGGCTCTCATTGTCAAGGGAAATGCCTTCCCGTTCGAGATATGCAGCCAAGTTTGGAGGATAGGGAGGATCAAGGGAAAAGGAGGCTCTTACCGTTGCACTCTCCTGTCCGCTTCGGATGGATTGTACTTCGGTTTTCTCACCCAAGAGCAGGGAAAGGGCTCCCAGGATTATTGACTTTCCTGCACCGGTCTCACCAGTTATCACCGTGAATCCATCAGGAAACTCGATGACACTGTCTTCGATCAGTGCATAGTTGTGTATTTCAAGCCGCTCAAGCATGCAATCCTCCCCCGGACCAATTTAGTTTATCACGTAATACTTCTATATAGTTACGCCTTTCGCTTGCGACCAGCAGTGCCTTGCTCTGGGATTTTTCCACAACAATCATATCATCTTCCTGCAAACAGAAGTTTTGTTGTCCATCCACCGAGAGCATTAATCCGGTTCTCTGTCCTTTTGGGATGGTCAGAGTGATGGTCGAGTCCCCGCTAACCACCAGTGGCCGGTTGGACAAGGTGAATGGACAAATAGGGGTTATGATCAAGGAAGTAAGGTCAACATCCAATATTGGCCCACCGGCAGCGAGGCTGTAGCCCGTGGAACCGGTCGGGGTTGCGATAATCATGCCGTCCGAGCGAAAGAATCCTGCCTCTGTTGACCCGATACGCAGAGAGAGGCTGACGACTTTACTGATACCACTGGAGGATACCACCATCTCATTCAATCCGTGAGCGGTGAATACCTTTTTGCCTTTCCTGAATACCCCTACCCTGATCATCAGTCTTCTGCTGATGGTGTTCTTTCCTTCCAGGAAGTAATCAATAGCTTCCTGCCACTCCTCCACCGATATCTCCGTGATGTAACCAAAGGTTCCTACGTTGATGGCAAGGATGGGGATTCCCAAATCCTGGAGGTAGCGCGCACAGTAGAGTACCGTCCCGTCCCCTCCAAGACAGATGACCAAGTCGGTGTCCTTATTCACGACCAAGGGTTCGTTTCCCTTGTTCGTTCTGCTTACACTACTTTCAATCCCCTTCTCAGCAAGGTAGTCGACAATTGTCTGGGAGAGGGTATGGGATGTCTTCTTGCTCCAGTTTGCAATGATCAATACATGACGTACCTGTCTCTGTTCCATAGTTGACTCCTTACGGAAGGTGGCTGATGACCTTCATCAATAACTCAGTATCTGATTGTTTCAGGAATGGGTAAAGAGGAAGCGATATTCCTCTGAGATGGGGAGGAAGGGCTTTCGGGAAAAGATCAAATCGGTCGCTGTACCCCTTAGCCAAGGTGTCTGAGAACGTTTTCTGTGCAGAAACCTGATACTTGTTCGCAAATTTGATGGCATCCTCGGCTCTGGAGTCCAAGACAACGCAAAATCCATATCCATTGGGTTTGAAATCTATGTTCCCAATTCCATACAGCTTGTGTTCAGTCTTGAGAAGTGCATTGGAAAAAAGCGTATAGAACTCCCTTCTCTTGGAAAGATGGTCATCAAGGTTGGAAAGCTGGATCAATCCCAGAGCTGCATTCATATCGGGAAGTTCTACATACTCCCTATATTCACGGAATAGTGCACTGAGTGTCTTCTGGTAATCACCATGCATGATGGCGAGTACTGCTCCCCCAGCTGCACTGACCACAGCATCCTCTTCCATTGCACACACAACCAGGTCTCCAAAACCACCGGCTTTCTCTTCATCAAAGCAGCTACCAAGGCTTTGGCTGATGTCCTCGATGACAGGAATACCAAGTGATCGGTATTCACAGTGCAGCGGTATCTGGCACATTGGTTCATGAATCAAGAGTGCCTGTGCTCCTTCCTCGACAAGGCGAGACGCCTCTTCCTGGCTGAGACAACCACTCTCCTCATCTATATCGCCGAGTACCAACTCGAGTTGCATTTCTTTTGCTATTAAGGCGTAGAGTGAAGGAGAGAGCACACTCACCCCTACTTTTGCCCCTGGTGGAAGAGAGAGCGTGAGCAATGCTGCACGCAAAGCATCGGGATAACTGCGAAGGGCAATCCCCTCTCCGGCTCCAATATAGGTACAAAACTGTTTCAGAAACTCATTCTTGCGTTCTCCCGGCCCGATACGTTCATCCACCATGGTCTGCAATACTGCATCCATGTCTTTCCTGCGTAGGGTCGGTTTATAGAATGGGATTAAAGCCACAGGTTCCTCCTCGGGCAAGTATAGCCGGATTCCTTGGCAATTGAAAGGTACAAAATGGGGAGGAGAACTCTCTCTTAATAAAAATACCCTCCGGCAAAGGAGGGGATGGAGGGAAAAAGAAAAAGGCCCGGCGGCTACCTACTCTCCCACGGCTAACCGTAGTACCATCGGCGTGAGGGTGCTTAACTTCCGTGTTCGGGATGGGAACGGGTGTGTCCACCCTGCTGTGGCC
>NZ_JAEKNT010000245.1 GCF_016406725.1 Sphaerochaeta sp. S2
GTATAGCGAAAGCTGTTTTTCAATGCAACTTTGAATTCTGGATTACTAAGTTTCTGATAATTTTCTAGCCCAATAAATTCTACTTGGCCTGGATAGACTTGTTGGAACCCCATGATGATCGTGCTAATGATGGGATACAAGTAAAAAATAAGAAACGACGCAATAAAAGGGAAAATGAAGACATATGGTGTAATTCTTGTTGAGCTAATCGTTTGTTTAAGCTTCATTTACACCTCCTTAATATAAGTATACAAGGATACGCCAATTATTTGGCGTATCCTTTAAAACAAGTATCCAATTAACGTGCTAGTTCAGCACCTTCTCTCAAGGCCTCCGCAGGACTCTTGGTCTGCTGTTGCAATGCCTGAATCATAACAGAGGAATTGATTCGGTCAATGACTGCAGGAAGTTTTTCCTTGACATTGACACTATTAATCTCATCCTTGATCTCCAGCAACATACCGAAAATTGAGTCATTCTGGTAGTACTCAGTAAACTTATTGGAAGCGTTCATCCGAGGATTATCCCAGACATCCCAACGAGGAGGATCAAATCCAAGATCTTCCCAGATTACCAAATTTCCTTCTTCAGATCCCTTTGCAAACATCAAGAAATCCTTAGCCAGTTCAACGTCTCTAGCCTGATTGGTAACAGAGGTTCCGGTACCACCCATGCCTGCTGAACGCTTACCATCAGGAGTCCATCTAGGCATCGGAAGAATCAAAATCTTTCCAGAAAGATCTGGCATATAATCAGTAAATCTATTCATGTACCACATCGGCATCCACATCGAAGCAGCACCACCATCGTTCATAAAACCATAGTACTCTTCTGCATGATGGTTTCCACCAGGAGCAGCCACGGCTACACCGCTGTCCAACAATTCCTTGAGATACTCAAGGGTCTTGATGTTGGTCTCGTTATCAAGAATTACATTTCCATCAGCATCAACAAGATCAGAACCACGTTCAGCAATCATGGGCCAGAAAGACCATTGCCCATTCACTTCAACTGTAGCCATGGGTTTACCGGTTTTCTGTTTTACAATTTTTCCAGCTTCCATATAGTCGTCCCAGGTCTTGATGTCATAAGGATCAATTCCTGCAGCATCCAAAATCTCTGTGTTGTAGAAAATAACAGATGCACCAACGTGGAATGGAAGACCATAATTCTGGCCATCCTTGCTATAGATGTCGAGACGTGCAGTGACAAATTTGTCACGTACTGGATCAATAACATCATTCAATGGAATAAGCTGTACATCACCTTTGAGGAAATTAGGATATTTTCCAATCTCAATATCAACCATGTCAGGAGCACCTGTACCAGCCTGGAGAGAAACCAACAACTTAGTATGCATGTCCTCAAACGGTAGTACTTCCGGTTTAAAGATAATCTTCCTGTCTGGGTTCTCTTCATTCCACATTTTTGCCATCTTCT